>CAYGWQ010000021.1:3356-31133 GCA_964353465.1 uncultured Acidobacteriota bacterium
CGAATCGCTGCAAGGCGCGGACTTCGTGATCGGATCCCGCTATTTGTCAGGCGGGGGCACGAACAACTGGGGGATTGGGAGGTGCCTGCTCTCACGGTTCGGGAGCCTTTACTCGCGCCTGATTCTCCAGGCTGATTTTTCTGATTTTACCGGGGGATTCAACGGCTGGTCCGGGGATGTCCTTTGCCAGGTAGGACTGGATGCCATCCGGAGCGATGGCTATAGCTTTCAGATTGAAATGAAATACCGGGCCCACCGGCTCGGCTACCGCCATGTTGAATTCCCGATCATGTTCGATCAGCGCCACGCCGGTAAGAGCAAAATGTCGACCGCCATTGCGTTGGAAGCGATCTGGCGAGTATGGGAACTCAGGCTGAAGGGAACGAAAGCAATCCAGCGGACGGCAGCCGGATCAAAGCCGGCTGTCCGATGATCTGCCATCCCGTTTCTGTTGCTTGTGGGTTCCCATGAGAGATCTTGCCGATAGTCCAGGGACAATCGCCATTCTGAGGTCACGATTGGCGCAAGCCAGGCCCAAGCTGTGCCGAGCCGTGCCTGCGGTGGCGGTGATCTGCTTCCTGGCGTGGTGCTATCTCGCGGTCCGGCCGGATTTCGACTGGGATGACGCCAGTCCCGAAATCCTCAACATGGCCTGGCGCCTGACAAAAGGCGAGATCATTTACCGCGGCATCGATTCCCCCCCCTATTCATTCGCAGCCTATACACCCCTCTACTATGCGGTCGTTTCGCTCCCGATGAGATTGACCGGCCTGAGCTATCTACCCGCTAAGCTGGTAACCCTGCTGTTTGCTCTGTCCCTCGGCTGGGCCATCGTGTACCTGGGTCGCCGCTGGCACAACACGGCCCGGGACGGAATCTGGACGGTTTTTCTGTTCTTCCTCATTCCCGCGGTTCTCTACAACGCAGCCCGGAGCCACGTGCAGATGATGGCCGTGGCACTATCCATCTGGTCGCTGGTGTTTTTTTTGCGGAACCGATGGTTCCCAACCCTCATCGTCAGCCCGTTGCTTGCGGTGCTGGCTTTCTACACCAAGCAGACCCAGGTAGCCTTGCCCCTGGCGATGGTTTTATATCTGGCCCTGCGCAATCGCCGCTGGTTATTGCCATATGTGATGACCGGCGCGGCGGCCGGTCTGATTCCTTTGGTCTGGCTGCAAAAAGCAACCGGCGGATACTTCCTTTTTAATGTCCTGCAGCTGGCCAGGCTTACCTACGATGTGCGGGACATTCCCCTGGTTTTCCTCCACTGGCTCGGCCCGATATTTCTTTTTGTCGCGGTGGCGGTGCTCACCTTGTGGAGGCGTTTCCGGGAGGGGCGCTGGGAGCCGATCGATTTTTACCTGGCCTGCGTGTTCCTGACAACGGTGTTTTCGGTGGGCCGGGCAGGCTCACACTCGCAGTATGTTGTGGAATTGGCGGCAGTCGTTTTGCTCTATCTGCTGCGCACCACCGGCTTGCCCAGCATGAAGGGCAGGGATGTGCTTGTGGCGCTGCAGATCCTCCTGCTGCTTTCCTACACTCCCGCTTTTGTATTTCTCGAAGAAGGCCCGTGGGATATGGCCAGCATCCGGGCGGCCAAGAGGATCTACCCGTTGATTGACGGGGGATCCGGGCCGATCCTCTCGCAGCAGGGTAGTTTTGCTTTATTCAGCCGCGGCGAGATTTATGTCCAGCTCTTCCATTTTGCCGGTTTGTCGCGGGCAGGGCTTTGGGATCAGCGCCCGCTGTTGAAGGATATAGACGACCGCACGTTTTCCTGGGTAATTACCGAGTTTCCGATTGAGGAAGCCGCCGGCAGCGACTCGGATCGCGAGCGGTTTACCCCTGAGATCCTGGCTGCCCTGCGAAAAAATTACCGGCGTCGGGAGGCAATCTACCCTTATTTCCTCTATGGTCCCCGCGCTCCCGATCCCGCCCTGCTGCACGCTGCGCCCCTCGGAAAATAGCATCCCCATCGATCCGTCCCCATCGGATCCGCGGTTTGGATGCTATACTTGGTTTGTGACCCGGGTTTATAATTCAATCCCGTTACGTCACCCATCCCAATGAGGAGTTTACGATGAAGCTTCCAAATCCCTGTACCGCTCTATCCATTACCCTGCTGCTCTCCCTCGCCGGTTTTTCCCAGCAGGTGCTACAGCCGCCCGATGAGCAACTTCTGAAAAAGGCCAAGGCCATCCACGAACGGGTAATCACGCTTGACACCCACGTCGATATCCCGGGCGCGAACTACGACCCGGGCGAAAAGTCCACAGCGAAGTGCACGATACCGAAGATGGAAAAGGGGGGCTTGAAGGGGGTATTTCTGGCCGTCTATGTCCAACAAAGCCCGCAGCTCAACGAGGAGGGATACAAGAGGGCGTATGACCAGGCCATGGCGAAGTTCAATGCGGTCCATCGGGTGGCGGAAGCCATGTACCCGGACCGTTGTGCCATCGCAACCACGCCGGATGAGGTGGAACGCATTGCCAAGACGGGCAAGCGCGTCTTCATGATCGGCATTGAAAACGGCTATCCCATCGGGACCGATCTCACGCTGATCAAGAAGTACTACGACCTCGGGACTCGCTATATCACGCTGAGCCACAGCGGCCACAATCAGATTTGCGATTCATCCGGACCGGCACAGCCGATGCACAACGGACTCTCCCCCTTCGGCAAGCAGGTGGTCGCGGAAATGAACCGGTTGGGAATCATGATCGACGTTTCCCACATCTCCGAAAAATCGTTCTTCGACGTCATCCGGGAGACCAAGGCGCCGATCATCGCGTCTCATTCCGGGTGTATGGCACTGAATGTCGCCGACAGAAATCTTACGGATGAGCAATTGAAGGCGCTCTCCCGGAACGGCGGCGTCATCCAGGTGGTGGCGCTCGGCAGCTTTCTCAAAGGGGATTCCCCGGAACGCCGGCAGGCGATTCAAAAGCTGCAGGCTGAAATGGGCTATCGCCGTCTCGGCCGGGGAGAGGCCCAGGCCATGAGCGAACAGCAGCGGGCTGAGTATGCGCAGCGCACGCAAGCCTACCAGGAACGCCTGAAGAGTGAGGTCGATACCAAATATCCGCCCGCTACGCCGGCCACCATTGTCGACTTTGTAAACCATATCGATCATGCGGTGAGGGTCGCTGGAATTGATCATGTGGGGGTTGGCACGGACTTCGACGGCGGCGGCGGCATCCCTGGCTTTAACGACGACTCCGAAGCGCTGAACGTCACGGTGGAACTGGTGCGCCGCGGCTATTCCGAGAAGGAGATCGGCAAGATATGGGGTGGCAACCTGCTGCGTGTCTGGCGCGAGGTTGAAAAGAAAGCAAAGGTAAAATAGTTCCTGACCGTCGCGAATCAAGAGCGTTCAAGCTGTGAGCCAAAACATTGACCAGATCGCCGCCCGGATCGGCGTGCTGCGAAGAGACATCGAGTACCACAACTACCGCTACTACGTCGAGGATGACCCGGTCATCAGCGATGAGGAATATGACCGGATGTTTCGTCAGCTCCGCGAGCTGGAGCAGGAGCACCCCGAGCTGGCTTCCCCCGACTCCCCGACCCAGCGCGTGGGCGCGGAGCCGCAGGAGCGGTTTCACAAGGTCGAGCATCTGCGGCCGATGCTGAGCCTCGCCAACGCATTTGATGAGGAAGAACTGCACGCGTTCCATAAGCGTGTTCGCAATCTCCTGGAGGCGGACGCGGTCGATTTCGTTACCGAATTGAAGATCGACGGCAATGCCGTGGCGCTAACCTATGAGAATGGTGTCCTTGTGCGCGGTGCCACTCGGGGCAACGGCCTGGTGGGAGAGGATGTCACCGCCAACCTCAAGACCATCCGTGTCATCCCGCTACGGTTGCAGTCGAAACATGCTCCGCCACGGTTCCTGGAAGTCCGGGGCGAAGCCTATCTCCCTATCTCCGCGTTCAACCGGATCAATGAGGAAAGGGAGGCCGCCGGCGAGAACGTTTTTGCCAATCCGCGCAACGCAACGGCCGGAGCGCTGCGCCAGCTCGACCCGCGCATCACGGCCTCGCGGCCGCTGGCCTTCTTCGCTTACGCCGTCGGCCATTGCGAAGGGATGCAGTTTGCGAGTCAGGTGGAGGTGCTCGAACAGCTCCGTGGTTGGGGCTTTCCCGTCAACACGAACTATCGCCATCAAGAGGACATTGAGACCGTCATCCGGTACTGTCGCGAGTGGCAGGACAAGCGCGATAGCCTGGACTACGAGATTGATGGCGTGGTTGTGAAGGTGAACCGCCTCGAGTATCAGGAACGTCTGGGTGTCGTCAGCCGCGACCCGCGCTGGGCCGTGGCCTACAAGTTCCCCGGAAAGCTGGCGACCACGCGCCTGCTCAAGATCGAAATCAATGTCGGCCGCACCGGAGCCTTGAACCCGTATGCGATTCTCGAGCCGGTGCAGCTGGCTGGGGTTACCATCCGTACTGCAACGCTGCACAACGAAGGCGACATTCGCCGTAAAGACATCCGCGAAGGCGATGTGGTGATTGTCAAGCGAGCAGGCGATGTCATCCCTCAGGTTGTCGGGCCGGTGCGCGAGAAACGCACCGGCAACGAGCGCGAGTTCCGCTACCCCGAAGCTTGTCCAGCCTGTGGTGCTCAGGCTGTGCGCGAGGAAGGCGAGGCGATGGCCTATTGCAGGAATCCACATTGCTCCGCCCAGCGGCTGGAAGCCCTGATCCATTTTGTCAGCCAGGGAGCCATGGATATCCGCGGCTTGGGCCCGCAGACGATAGAGAAGCTGCTGGATCTCAAGATCATCTCCGACGCAGCCGACCTTTTTTCCCTGACCGCGGCGCAGATCGCACGGCTGCCGAACTTCAAGGAGAAGTCGATCGGCAATCTTCTGTCAAGCATTGATCGCAGCAAGTCCCGCCCTTTCAGCCGCGTACTCTTTGCACTGGGAATCCGGCACGTCGGGGAAAGCATCGCCGAATTGCTGGCCGCGGCTTTCGGCAGCGTGGATGCGTTGGTGGCAGCAGATGAGGAGCAGATCGCCTCCATCCAGGGGATCGGACCCGAAATTGCTCGAAGCGTGCGGGGCTACTTCGATGCGGAAGAAAACCTCAATCTGATCCGGAGGCTCAAGTCCGCGGGCCTGCAGTTCACACTTTCGCCTGCGGACATGCCGCAGGGCGGATCGTTGGCGGGCAAGACCTTTGTCATCACCGGCACTCTGCCGTCGCTCAGCCGGAAGGACGCTGCGGAGTTTATCGAAAAGCGCGGGGGGAAGGTCCTGTCCGCGATCTCCTCGAAAACCAGCTATCTGGTCGTGGGGGAGGACGCCGGCTCAAAGCTCGCCAAAGCCAATGAACTCGGCGTTGCACTCCTGACGGAAGCAGAGCTGCTGAAGCTCGCCGGGGATTGACAAGGAATCGGAGAATTTCGGGTGAACGCGGACCAACGCAAGCGGGGATCTGCGTTCTTTTGTTTGTCGGCAGTTAAGTAGCAGCGTATGAGCACGCCTGAAACTGAAACTCTGCAGGACGGCGGGAGAGCAGATTCCGCCGGTCCCGCCGGTCAGCGGCTGCGGCCCGATATCCAGGCTCTGGCATTCCTGAGCCTGGGACACCTGGTCGTGGACATCAATGGGGGCGCGCTGCCTGCCATCCTCCCTTTTATTAAGGAATCACTTTCTCTTTCCTATACCGCCGTGGGTGCGATGGTGTTGGTCAGCAACCTCACGTCATCGGTGATTCAGCCCTGCTTCGGCTATTTTGCGGACCGGCAGGTCAGAACGTGGATGCTCCCTCTTGCGGTGCTGCTGGCCGGTACGGGAATAGCCCTCGTGGGCATTGCGCCGGACTATTGGACGGTACTCGGACTGCTCGTTATCATGGGGCTCGGGATTGCCGCCTTCCACCCCGAAGCATACAAGACGGCTGCGAGTGCCGCAGGCGAGAGGCGGGCTACGGCCATCTCCTGGTTCTCGGTTGGCGGCAACGCCGGCAATTCGTTCGGGCCCCCCATCATGACAGCCTTGATCGCTGCCTATGGATTGGCAGGCAGCCTTGGGATGTTGCTTCCCACACTGATCATGTCAGGATTGCTTCTGTTCGGGTTGCACCGTCTCCGGGTCCCTCAGGCCAGGATTGACGTACGCGAGGCGGCGCGCCGGGATCACAAGAGCATGCCGGGTGCCATCGTGCTGCTGATCCTCGTGGTGGCGTTGCGGTCATGGGCCCAGCTCGGCTTCATGACTTTCCTGCCTTTTTACTATGTCGATTACCTGAAAGCGGATCCCCACAGCGTGGGCATGCCACTGTTTGTTTTCCTGGGAGCGGGCGTCTTGGGAACGGTGATCGGGGGTCCACTGGCGGATCGATGGGGTGCGCGCCGCTTCATGCTCCGCGGCTTCCTATTGGCCGGGCCTCTGGGAATGCTGTTCCTGCTCTCGAAGGGGCCCTGGGCTCTGCTATGGCTCGGGCTTTTCGGCGGCGTGCTGATCTCGACCTTCACCATCACGGTGGTGCTTGGGCAGTCCTACCTGCCCGGCAACGCCGGGCTTGCCTCGGGCCTGATCGTAGGTTTCGCTATCGGCACGGGCGGCGTGGCCGTGACGCTGCTCGGCTGGATTGCCGACCACTTCGGCCTGCCGGTCGTCTTGTGGATTGCGGCGCTGATGCCTCTGGCTTGTTTTGCGGCCACATCGTTCCTGCCGGCTCCGCATGGCGAACGCCGACCTGCGCGGCCAAATCCCTTATAACCATGAAGACCCCCAAGACCGCAAAGTTGTGGCCTCGTTTTCTTTGCGGTCTTTGAGGCCTTCGTGGTTCAAGTCCTTTTCTTGCGGGTCAGCAGATTCGGGGCAGCTGCTCGCCGCTCAGCATGTCGATAATGCGCCCCGCGCCGATGCTGCTGCGCATTGTGACCAGCGCTGCAGGGTTTTCCGTAACCGTACCGATGAGGCTCGCGCCCGCGCCGAGGGCGTGCGCGCGCATCAAGGCCAGCGCGCGTCCGGCGTCACAGGATGGAATGAAGGCCACGAATCGTCCCTCATTGGCCACGTACAGCGGATCGAATCCGAGGATTTCACAGGCTCCTCTTACGTCCTCCCGCACGGGAATCGCCGTCTCGTGGATGCCGATATGGAGCCGGGCCGTCTCGGCAATCTCGACCAGCGCGCTTGCCAACCCGCCGCGAGTGAGATCCCGCATGCAGTGAATCTCGATGCCCGCCTCGATCAGCACCATCACCAGGCCGGCCACAGAGTCACAATCGCTTTCGATGGCACTCTCGAAAGCGAGGCCCTCGCGTACGGCCATGATCGCGATGCCGTGTCGGCCGATGTCCCCGCTCACGAGGACGGCATCGCCGGGGCGAACGCTGGTGGGAGCAATGACGCCGCTTGCCCGGACGATGCCGATGCCCGCGGTGTTGATGTATATCCCGTCGCCTTTGCCGCGGTCTACGACCTTGGTGTCACCGGTCACCAGCTGTACACCGGCCTTGGCGGCCGCGCGGCCCATGGACTCCGCCACGCGCCGCAGGTCTGCCATGGGGAATCCTTCCTCCAGGATAAATCCTGCGCTGAGGTAAAGCGGGTGCGCTCCGCACATCGCCAGGTCATTGACGGTGCCGTTGATGGCCAGCGTGCCGATATCACCTCCCGGAAAGAACAGCGGGCGCACGACATAGGAGTCGGTCGTGAACGCGAGTTTGCGTGCGCCCCAATCGAGGACAGCGCCGTCATGGCGCGAGGCGAGCCACGCATTGCTGAAGAGCGGCAGGAACAGGCCCTCGATCAACTGGTGGGTCAGCTTGCCGCCGCCGCCGTGTGCCAGCATGACATTCGGGTAACGGTCGATCGGTATCGGGCAATGGAACTTTGGCGTATCCTCGGGCTTCATCGTGTCGTCTCCAGACCGGGCTGCGGAGAATCCTGCCACTGAATCCTCCGGTATCGGTAATAGGCGGCGCAGGCGCCCTCGGTTGAGACCATGGTCGCTCCCAACGGGTGTTCCGGCGTGCACGCAGTGCCGAACGCCGGGCATTCGTGCGGCTTGGTAATGCCCCGCAGGATGGAGCCGCTTATGCAGACCGTGGGTTCGTCGACAATGCGATGGGCCACACCGAAACGTCTTTCCGCGTCAAAGGCGGCATACTCCGGCTTCAGTCCCAATCCGCTGGCGGGAATCTCGCCAATCCCCCGCCATTTGCGCGGAACCACCTCGAATACATCGCCGATCAGTTTCTGCGCCGGGCGGTTTCCCGCCCTGCTGACGGCGCGCGTGTATTGATTCTCAACCTCCGCCCGCCCTTCCTCCAGCTGGCGGACTGTCATGTAGACTCCCTGAAGGATGTCCAGCGGCTCGAACCCTGTGACTACGATGGGAACCTGATATTTGCGTGCGATCGGTTCATACTCGGTGTACCCCATGACCGCACACACATGGCCGGCAGCCAGGAACCCGCGCACCAGATTGGCAGGTGCGGACAGGATGGCTTCTATGGCCGGCGGAACCAGCACGTGCGAAACCAGCAGTGAAAAATTCGTCACTCCCTGTCGACTGGCTTGATATACAGCCATGGCGTTGGCCGGGGCGGTGGTCTCGAAACCTACGGCAAAAAAGACCACCTGACGGTCGGGCGTCTCGCGCGCGATCTTCAGAGCATCGAGCGGGGAATAGACAATGCGGACATCGCCCCCCTGCGCTTTGACTGAGAGCAGGTCCCCCGCAGTGCCCGGCACGCGCAGCATGTCTCCGAAGGAACAGAACACCACACCGGGCATGGCGGCTATCTCGAGCGCCTTCTCGATCAGCTCCACGGGAGTAACGCACACGGGGCAGCCGGGCCCGTGCACGAGAGTGACTTCCCGCGGCAGCAGTTCATCGACTCCGAATTTCACGATGGCATGAGTCTGCCCCCCGCAAACCTCCATGATGGTCCAGGGTCTGGTGGTAATACGCCGGATCGCCTGCGCGTAGCGCTTTGCCGCAGCGGGGTCCCGGTATTCGTCTATGAATTTCATTTGGTCTCGTCGCTCTCGATCTCGGCCAGGTCTTCCATCTGGCGCAGGTACTCAAACACCTGATTGGCTTCCTCTTCATCAATGGTGTTGATGGCGAAGCCCACGTGAACCAGCACGTAATCGCCGATCTTTGCCTCAGGGACGTAGGCGAGATTGATATGCTTGACGATGCCGCTGAAATCGACCCTCCCACACCGGAGCACCGGATCGTCGCCTTCGATACTCACTATTTTACCCGGGACTGCAAGGCACATCTCATTGACCCCCTCTTTGGGAACGCAAAGCTGCGACGATCTGTCCCAGCGCAATGCCCCCGTCGTTGGGGGGAATGCGCTGATGCCAGTAGGGCCGGAAGCCCTCGGCTTCGAGACGCCGGACCGCTCGTTCCGTTAAAAACCTGTTTTGAAAACACCCGCCTGACAAGGCAACGCGCTCCAGCGCGATGCGTCGGGCCACCGCAACAATGGCCTCCACGAGGGCATTGTGAAAGCGTGCAGAAACGGTCCCAATCGCCGCTCCCTGTTTGAGGTCGTCGATGAGCGCGAGTATCATTGGGCCCCAATCGAGAATGAGCAGGTCGTCGGCAGCGGTTTCGGTTTCTGGAACATGCAAGGCAAAAGGATAGTGATCGCCCGCCCCCGTCTCCGCGAGCGCGAATTCGAGTTCCATTGCCGCCTGGCCTTCGAAGCTGACTCTCTGGCGCAGGTTCGCGATCGCTGCGACGGCGTCGAAGAGCCTGCCGACGCTGGTCGTTACCGGTGCATTCACAGCCTGCCTGAGCATCCGGTGCAGGATGTCGGCCTCGCCGCGGCTGAATGCCTGCAACGGGGCCAGGTCACTCCGCTCGAAGAGCGCATTACCCAGGATTTCATACAGTATTCCGACAGCGCTCCGCCGCGGTTCTTTGACTGCGATTGCACCGCCGGGCAGCCGGAAGCTGCGGAAGGTTGCCGCGCGCCGGAACGAACCAGCGTCCACCACCAGGAACTCACCGCCCCAGATGGTGCCGTCGGTGCCATACCCGGTCCCGTCCCAGGATACTCCCAGGACAGGTTCGTCCAACTCGTTTTCCGCCATGCAGGCCGCGATGTGTGCGTAGTGATGCTGCACCGCAACCACGGGCTGCGTGCAGCTATGAGCGAATTTTGTCGAAAGGTAATCGGGGTGCATATCTGCGACGACCACCTCAGGCTGGACCTGGTAAAGCCCATGGAAACTCGCAATCACTCCGCGAAATGCCTCGGATGCCTCCGGAGTCTCAAGATCTCCAATATGCTGGCTGATGAAGACGTTGTTCCCCACGGCGAATGCGACGGTATTCTTCAGGTGCGCCCCGACCGCCAACATGACGGGCGCCGCCTGCTTGAGCCCCACGGGCAGCGGGGCATATCCGCGTGCTCTGCGCAGCACCAGTTCCCGCCCCATCAGGATGCGGACGATCGAGTCATCCATGTGGCGCACGATGGGGCGATTGTGGACCAGGAATAGATCCGCGATGCCGTGCAACCTTGTGCACGCCTCGTTCTCGTCGATACAAATCGGCTCGTCCGAAAGGTTGCCGCTGGTGGCTACGACGGGGAAGGCCAACTCGCGCAGCAGCAGGTGATGCAAGGGAGTGTAGGGAAGCATCACGCCGAGATAGGGATTGCCGGGAGCTACAGCGGGTGCGATGGTGTCTGACGGATCTTCAGGAGGCTGCGAGCGCTGCACAAGCACAATCGGAGATTCGGGTGAAAGGAGGAGACGCTCCTCAAGGCGGGATACATGACAGTGGTGCCTTATGGCGTCGAGACTCGGGAACAGGATCGCCAGCGGTTTTTCTTCCCGCCGTTTGCGGGCACGAAGCTTCTCTACCGCTTCCGCATTGCGCGCGTCCACGATGAGGTGAAAACCGCCCAATCCCTTTACCGCGATGATCCTGCCTTCGCGCACTGCTGCCGCTGATCCAAGGAGGGCATCATCCTCCTCGGCCAAGGTGTCTCCGGCAGCATCCCACAGTGCGAGCTTGGGTCCGCATTCAGGACACGCATTCGGCTGCGCGTGGAAACGGCGGTCCATCGGATCCTCGTATTCCCGCCGGCACTGCAGACACATCTCAAAGAGCTTCATCGATGTGTTGCCTCGATCGTAGGGGAGCGATTCGATGATGGTAAAGCGCGGGCCGCAGTTCGTGCAGTTGGTGAAGGGGTAGCGATAGCGGCGGTTTGCCGGATCCAGGATGTCGGCAAGGCAATCCGCACAAACGGCAATATCCGGAAGCACCAGGGCATTGCGGGAGCCGTGGTCGCTGCTGGCGCGAATCTCGAAGCCGCGGAAGGCAACCGGGTCCAGAAAGGAGAATTCAAGACTCTGGATAAAGGAACGTGCCGGCTTCTCGGCCTGCAACCTCAGGAGAAATGTCTCCAGCAGCCCCTTCTCCCCCTGAACTTCCATGAATACGCCCTCGGTTGAGTTCAGGACCCACCCCGTCAGATTCATCGCCGAAGCGAGGCGATAGACGAAGGGCCGGAAGCCGACTCCCTGGACGGCGCCGCGGATGGCTATGCGAGCTCGTTGCATCACGATCGGTGCGCGCCCTTCTCTTTGAGCCAGCGGCACCATTCCGGGATGCCGGCGTTGGTCGTACAGGAGGTTTCAAAGACCTGCAAATGGGGATTGATCTGCAGAGCGTTATATTTCAGAGCGGCCATATCACATGGAACGTAAGGGATCAGGTCGATCTTGTTGATCAGCAGCACCGACGCGTTGCGGACCATGCCCGGATATTTCAGAGGCTTGTCGTCCCCTTCGGCGGTGCTCAGAACAACTACCTTCATGGCCTCGCCGAGATCGTAATTCGCCGGGCAGACCAGGTTGCCGACGTTTTCGATGATCAGGATTTCCAGGCCGCGCAAATCCATTTGTGCCAGGGCGTCCTGCACGAGCCTCGCCTCCAGGTGACAGCCGCCGTTGGTCACGATCTGAATGACCGGCACGCGGTAGCGCGCGACGCGCTGCGCGTCGAAGTCCGTCTGGACGTCGCCTTCAATCACACCGACTCCGCTATTGCTGCCCAGCTGTTCCAGGGTTCGCTCGACGATGCTGGTCTTGCCGGCTCCCGGTGAACTTACGAGATTAATGGCCAGGATCCCGTGCTGCGCCAGGAGCGCCCGGTTCTGACTCGCGACTTCATCGTTCCTTTCCAAAACCTTGCGTTCTATGGTAATGATGCTCATACCGCTCCCGCTTGCCAGTCGGACAATTCGATCTCAATAACCTGCAATTCCGTTCCTGAAATGATCTTGATTTCTCGGCTGCCGCAGAAAGGGCACAAAAAAGCCGCCCCCTCCACGGCAAAAGCTTCGCCACAGCCGGCACACTGAGACCGGACAGGCGTTTCTTCTATGTCCAGCCGGGCTTCTTCCATGGGGGTGCCGTTCACAATGGCGCCGAAGCAGAAATCCAGAGAATCAGGCACGATCCCCGCCATTTGACCGACTCGGATTCTGACCCGCCTGACGTCCGCTGTCTTTTCTTCCGGCACATATTGCCGGATAATATCCACGATCCCCTGGGCAATCGACAACTCGTGCATGACAACCTTCGCCGAGAAATGCTATTTAGCTTCTGTTGCGAAACTCACTACGATCTCTGGCCCAGCCCCAGAGGGGCTGAGAGATAATAGCCCCGGGCGCAAGCCCGGGGTCAGGCCCGAAATCAGCGCCAAGCCCTAGAGGGGCGACAGAAAATGCTTGCGGACGAAGATCTTTCGCCCCTGCCGGGGCTAATTAAATGCAACATGCTATCCGGGGGCTTGCGCCCCCGGCTACTATCTTTCCGCCCCTCCGGGGCTCGGCCGGCACATCCTGCAGCCGAATTCCGCGACAGAAGCTAATTATACGCTACCTGGAGGACTCGTGCCGGTGATTCCGAGGCTTCCGCACCGCGCCTGCAATATTGGTAAATCTACGGACGGCCATCCGGGTCTTACACCGGACGCCTCTCTGCAGTATACTTACAGCTCATTCTCGGGTGCGCGGCCGTCGGATTGCGTGCCGCACAAATCGTTGCCGGCCGAACCGTTTAGGAGCACAGGAAACAGCATGAAACTGCGATCCTGGTCATTGTGGGTGATTTCGTTCTTTCTCGTAGCGTTTGCCGCGGTCTATCAGAGGATGACGGGACCGACCTACCCCCTGAGCTGCAGCGCCACCATCGGCGGGAGCGAGCTCCATTTCCGTTTGCTCCGCAGTTCCGGCAATCCGGGGGATGAAGAGATCCGGCTGTCTGTTCCCGATGCCAAGATCGGCGGTTTCATCGAGCTGCGGCGTTTTCGCAGCAACGATCCCTGGACGCGCCAGGAGCTCCAGCGGCAGGGAAACGAACTGGCCGGCCGCATCCCTCATCAGCCGCCCGCGGGGAAAGTGGCCTATAAAATCGGTCTTTCCGACGGAACCCAACAGGTCTGGCTGACGGCCGAACCCGTGATCATTCGCTTCAAGGGTGATGTCCCGCCGGCAATCATGATCCCCCACATCGTCCTTATGTTCCTCGCCATGTTGTTTTCAACCCGCGCGGGATTTCAGGCCCTGTTAAAACGAACGGAATATAGTCCGGAACGAACGATCGTTTCAAGCGATGTCCCGTCGGAAAGCAAGATCCTCCACAACGTTTTGATGGTTCTCGGCACGATGTTTTCAGCCCGTGCGAGATTGTGGGCCCTTTTACTTCGAGCGAATTTAGCCCAGTTGGCGCTTTGGACCGCGATTGCCTTGGGACTCGGCGGCATTGTGCTGGGGCCGATCGTCCAAAAAATAGCGTTCGGCGCCTTCTGGACCGGCTGGCCATTCGGTCATGACCTCACGGATGACAAGACCGCTGCTGCATTCCTGTTATGGGTGGTGGCTCTCTGGCGCCTCCACAGGAATCCGAACGCAAGAGGTTGGGCATTGGCGGCTTCGGTGGTTCTATTCGCGATCTATATGATTCCACATAGTGTCCTGGGATCGGAGCTGGACTATACCCAGATGCCGCCGCCGAAAGGGTGATCCTCATCACACGCATCCCGTTAAACCTGCGCGGTGAGATTGCCGATAAACAGACCATGCACGATGAAGACGGACGACGATATCGCGAACGCAGCATGTGTGCCGATCTGATCAAGATCGTCTGGACAGATGAATCGGGCAAAAAACAGAGGGAACTGGCTGCACTGGAAGACATTTCACCCGCAGGGGTTTGCTTGCAGCTGGAACACCCGATCCCGGTAGATACGCCGATATCGATTCTCTATCCGGACGGACGGTACCATGGCAGGACTCGCTACTGCTTCTTTCAGCACACAGGCTACTTCCTCGGCGTTCAGTTCGATCCGGGCTATGAGTGGTCCAAAGACCAGTTTATGCCCTCGCATCTTCTGGAAGTGAACTCGCTTCGGTCCAAAGGCCATAAATAACCCGCCGCAGTCATTCCAAAGATCAGCAGTGTCTGAATCGCAGGCGCGCTCACTAGGAGTTGCGCCCGGCAAGGAATGCCGCTAGAGTCTAAGCATGCGCGAGACATCGAGCGATTCGGATTATGTCGAGACTGTCATCCGGGTGCGCTACGCGGAGACCGATCAGATGGGTGTGGTCTATCATGCAAACTACCTCGTCTGGTTTGAGGTGGGCAGAGTCGCATGGTGCAGCGCGCGGGGTTTCCAATACCGTGACCTCGAGGCCCGGGACAACCGCATGATGCTGGTTGCGGAAGCCAACTGCCGATACAGGGCTCCGGCGCGCTTTGATGACGACATTCTGATCCGGACAGCTATCGGCTCATCCAACGACAAGGTGATCCGCTTCCGCTACGAGATTCGCAACCAGCATACCGGGCAGTTGCTCGTGACCGGTGAAACCGTCCACGTGGTGACAGACCGCGACCTGCGTCCTGCTCGCCTGCCGAAGCACATCGGCAAGCTTTTCCTGCCGCCGCGTCAGGCCTGACGTGCCGGACGACGGGGAAGGGACCGGGACCGGTTGTGAACCGCAGTGGCCGGCCGCTACTTTTTGATTCTCACCGGATAAGGCGGTCGCTTGGGCTGGGGCGGCGGATTCTTTTTCAATTCCTCCATGATGACCTGAATAGCCTTTTCGAGCTGCGGGTCCCGCCCTGCGATGACGTCGGCCGGCGTTTGCTCGACCTCAATATCCGGCGGGACGCCGACATTTTCCACCACCCAGCCGTCTTCAGTCCAAATCGCCAGGTTCGGGGCGGTCACGGAGCCTCCGTCCATGAGCACAGGGAAGCCCAAAGTGCCGACCAGCCCGCCCCACGTCCTCTTGCCGACGATCTTGCCGAGCTGGAACTTGCGGAACATCCAGGGCAGGAGATCGCCGCCGGAGCCGGCGGTCTCATCGATAATCATCACCTTGGGACCCTGGATCGACGCACCGGGAGTCTTCAAATCTGCCCCATACCGCATGGCCCAATAGCTCACCAGCGGCTTGCGCAGGTGGTCGATGTAATAATCCGCCACCTGGCCGCCGCCGTTGAAGCGTTCATCCACGATGATCGCATCCTTGTATGATTGCGGGTAGAAGTAGCGTTTGAAATAGTCGTGTCCCTGGGTGCTGGTGTCCGGCACGTAAACGTAGGCCACGCGGCCGCCCGTGGCCTGATCCACCTTCTTGATATTGCCCTCGACCCAGTCGCGATTGCGCAGGGCGCTTTCATTGGCGATCGGCACCACAGACACGGTGCGTGCACCACTGCCGTCCGGATTCGGTCCCACCGTGATTTCCAGGAGCTTGCCCGAAGTATTTTCAAACGGCCGATACAGGTTGGCCGGCGGCCGCAGATCCTGGCCGCCCACCGCGATGAGGTACTCGCCCTCCTTCACGTCCACACCCGGCTCCGTCAGCGGGGAGCGCAAGCCGGGATTCCAGTTCAGCCCTCCATAGATCTTCTTGAAGCGGTAGCGGCCATTTTCGATCGCATAATCCGCGCCCAGCAACCCTCCGGGGACACTTTTGGGCGGATAGAGCGTATCGCCTCCTCCCACGCGATGATGGCCGACGGCAAGCTCGCTGCACATCCACTGGATCACGCGGTTGAGGTCGCTGCGTACCGCCGCGTCGGGGAGGAAAACCGCGTACTTCTCGCGCATCGCCTTCCAGTCGACTCCGTGCATGTTGGCAGCGTAGAAGTAATCGCGATTGATGCGCCAGGCCTCCTGGAAGATCTGTGCCCATTCGGCTCTTGGATCGATCTGGACTTCAACCGCATCGATGTTGAGCCTGCCCTGGCCGGGCTGAATCCTCTCCGTGGCGGATACGATGTACATCGCGTCGCGCCCGGCAAACAAGATCTTCTTGCTGTCGCCGGAGATCTCATAATTGCGGACACCTGCGGTGAGCATCTCGTCTCTGCGGCGGTTCAAATCGTACCGGTGCAATTCGGCGCCCCCGGCGGCATCGCCTTCCCCGGCGCCGGCTGTGGTCTTCAAGTAGTAAATCTGTCCTGCCGTGCCGGTGTGCAGACTGGAATATTCTCCGGCCGGCAGGGGTATGGCCAGGATCCGGTTTTGAATGCCCGCCAAGTCGATGGTTACAGGCTCCGCTGTTGCGGGCTGCGTCTCGCGCGGCTTATCGTCCCGGACCACGCCCTTTTCCTCGTCGCTTTCCTTGGCGAGCGGGGAAGGCAGATCCTTGCGCAGAACGGCGAGGTAGAGCGAGCGCGTAGCCCGCATGTCGGCGTTTGACATATCGAACCATTGCTTGATCGGACCGGCATCTGTCGAGGCAAAGAAATACAGGTATTTGCCTGAGGCGTCGAAAACAGGCTCGCTCACTTCACTCAGCCCATCGGTTATGGCAAAGGACTTATCCTGATCGAGCGAGTAAACGTAGACAGTCTGGAAGTACGCCTTGTTGCTGAGAGTATACGTGATCCACTTTGAATCGGGCGACCAGGCGTGACTGATCACCTGGGCACGTGCGGGGCCGTAAAGGTACTCCGACCCGATCTTCTTCACTGACCCTGTATCGGCATCCACCCAAAAGAGGCTCCAGGAGTTATCGGAAAAGGAAATCTTCTTGCCGTCGGGCGACCACTCGGGATTCTCATAGAAACCCGCCCCGGTTATCTTGAGTTTTTTGATTTCGCCCTTGCCATCCTGGCTGCGCACCTGGAGTTCATACTCACCCGTTTCATCGGAAAAGCAGGCGATCGATTTGCCGTCGGGCGACCATACGGGAAAGCGCTCGTGCGCCGCAGGTGTGCCTGTCAGATTGCGCGGGTCCCCCTTTTCCGCCGGCACCGTGACAATCTCGCCCCGGAACTCGAGCACCGCACGTGCGCCGGTGGGGGAGATAGACGCGCCGCGCACATAGCGGAATCCCTTGACGTAGCGCGGCCGGGTTTCGATCAGGTCGGCAGCGACGCCGACCGTCAGCTTGGTGCTTTGCGTCTTGCGCGGATCCAGGATGTGCAGGTAGCCCGCTTGCTCATAAATGACCTGTCCGCCGCCGGCGGAGGCGGACATGACGGGGAAGTCCGCATGGTTGGTCAGCTGCCTGATCGCCTTCGATTTTGAGTCGTAGGAAAAGAGATTGAACTCGCCGTTGCGGTCGGAGCGGAAGCAGACTGTTTCCCCGATCCACATCGGATCGACATCATTGCAGCCACCAACGGGCTGGGGGATCTTTTCCACAGAGTTGTCGCTGAATTTGAAGAGCCAGATGATGGATACCCTGCCGCCGCGGTAGTGCTTCCACTGCGCGAATGCCGGGGCAAGCGGATTATATGCCAGACGGGCGCCGTCGGGCGAATACGCAGCCTGATATGCATTAGGGATCTTGAGCTGTTCTTCCACCCCTCCCTTTGCGGGTACGGCAAAAAGCTGTGTATAGCTCCTGCTGTATGAGGCTCTTCCCGAGGTGAATAGCACCGAGGCGCCGTCCGGAGTGAACCCCTGTACGATGTCGGCGCCGGGATGCCACGTGAGCCGGACAGGCACTCCGCCCTCGACGGGGATTACATAGACGTCTGTGTTTCCCTCATACTGGGCACTGAACGCCAGCAACCTGCCGTCGGGTGAAAACGCAGGATTGGATTCGATTCCCTCGTCCGAGGTCATGCGGCGTACGCCCGTGCCGTCGAGATTCGCTATCCAGAGATCACCGGCGTAGACGAAAGCAATGTTGGACTTACTGACAGCCGGCTGGCTCAACAGCCTCGTGTTCTTGACATCAACAGCCTGAAGGGATGCTGCCGCCGCCAAGGCGAGCGCCAGCAGCGCCAGACACTTGAAAAGATGCTGGGACGTTTTCATGACGGAACCTCCTGAAGGATGATGCAGCGTCGAACATATTCTATACCCGTTTCATAAGCAAGCGCAGAGGTCAGGAGGCCGCCTTCCGACCTCCGACCTCCGACCCCTGACCTCCGACCGGATTGCATATTGATGCTGCGTGCAAAAATGCCAGGAGCCGGAATTCAGAATTCAGCGGGAGTACCAGGTTGTGAAGCCAGGAGAGCAAACCGGTTTGCGGAGCAGTCTCGCCCCGCCCAGCCTCGACTTCAAGCGATGGTCATGCTATGTGCTTCATTTATTCCGACTTCTGACTCCTGACTTCTGACTCCTTAGGTTTTAAGTCTGAGGTCGGAAGTCGGAGGTTTGAGCCTGAAGGCTCAGGCCGGAGGCCGGGGATCGGAAAAGAGGCGGGTAATTTCATCGACCTCGAAATCGGGCCAGGGAATCCGATTCCCCTTTTGGTCCACAGCTTCCACACCGGTTTCTCCCTGCAACACCTCGCCCACGCAAACGGCATCAATGCCGGCGGCGCCCAACGCAGCCATCAGTCCCTCTGTGGCTGACGAATGGCATACGATCAGCAGGCTGCCGGATCCGATCAGTCCCAGGGGATTGAGCCCAAGCACCCGGCAAAGCGCCTCTGTCTCCCGGTATACGGGTATACGGTCGCGATACACACGAATGCGATGGTCTCCGGCGCTGCTGAGCTCTCGCAGGGCCGTGGCCAGACCCCCTTCAGTGATGTCGTGCATGGCGGAGACAGAACCGGATTGGGCGGCAATCCGTGCTTCCCTGAGTATGCTGATGCCCGGATCGAGAAGAAAGCCCCGGCAACGCTCGATTTCCGCCTCGCTCATCCCCGACTCCCTCAGGCGTTGCGGAAATTCGCGCGCGATAATGCTGGTGGCTTCGATGGCCAGCTTCCTGGTCATCAGGATCCGATCCCCTTCCGCCATATTCCGCTTGTGAATGAGTTGCCCCCGGGAGACCGTTCCCGCAACCTGCGCAGCCACCACCGGGCGCGTGACCGCATCGGTGATCTCCGTATGCCCGCCGCACAAGATCACTCCTTGCTCCCTTGCCGCCTGTTGCAGTTCCTGGATGGTGAGTCCAACCTGGATCGCATTCGTCCCGACGGGGAAGAGGAGGGAGGTGAGAAGCCAGCGGGGCGTGGCACCGGATGTGGCGATATCGTTGATATTAATCGTGACCGCATAATAACCGGCTGCGTCGGCAGCAAACGTGACCGGGTCGGACTTGAGA
Source organism: uncultured Acidobacteriota bacterium (assembly GCA_964353465.1). Classification (GTDB taxonomy): domain Bacteria; phylum Acidobacteriota; class UBA6911; order UBA6911; family UBA6911; genus JAFNAG01. The sequence goes on from CAYGWQ010000021.1 coordinate 22,896, forward strand.
ACCAGAATCTCCTCTCCCGCCAGCGGGATTGCGGCTACATCCTCGCCCACAGCCGGAGCTATCAAGAGGGAAGATGCGTCCTCGATGTTCGCCAGAAACCGCTGTAACAAATCGTTCGGCAGTTTTCCGGCCGGCAGCGGCCCATGGAGGCGGATGATCTCCTTCAACTCGCCCAGATGCGCCACCGTGAAGTCCGGCTGGACATCAGAATGCTGCGTGCCGCGATTCGCCAGGTAAGCCGTGAGAGCCCCGGCACTGCGGCCCGCTTCCACATCGAAAATGAAATCACCGACGACCAGGACCTGCGTGACCGGAGTGCCCATCCTTGCGGCTGCCGCCAGGATTCCCTCCGGGCTCGGTTTGGGGTTGAAAGGGTCGTCGCGGGAGAGAATCACCGCAAAGTCTGCTGGGCAGATGCGCTCAAAATTCTCAAACGCGGTTGCGATGGAGGCGTAACTGTTGCGGCTGATGATGCCGACCTTCAGGCCGCGCATGCGCAGCCAATCGATGATTTCTTCCGCTCCCTTATTGGGACGCGATTGCCGCGCGGCTTCGGCTTCGAAGGCATCGAGAATCCTGGATGCTTCGGCCCGCTCGGCCGCTGACGATACACCGGCGATGAACTCGAGAACCGGGATTCCCTTGGGGCAGCCAACGGCTTTCTTTATGACCTCAAAGTCAATGGATCCGGGCTCGGTCAGGGTGCCGTCGAAATCAAACAGCACCGCCCGGATCAGTCTCGCATTCGTTTCCAATCCCATGAGCTGAGGATAGGAGTTTGTGCCCTGTCATCGCAAGAAGGAAAAGAGCGGAAGCGGCTTTTCCGGCCGCATGCGGGGATTGCCGGGAATGAGAGCGGGGAAACGCCCGGTCGCGTTTGGCACAGCGGTCAGGAATGCTGCAGGCCTGTTCCAAGGCCGCACCCAGCCCGCCCTGTTTGCGGGCGTCGGCCGCGCAAGTGCAAATTTAGGTTGCTTTCGCTCCTGTCCTCTACCATTATTTACCGCGCAAAATTACTGTTTTGCCCGTCGTCCTCCCAGGATGGGCGGAGGTTTTTTCATATGACGTCATTGGAAGATAGAATTGAGTGTAAAGAGCTGTTACGCAAAGTGGTACCCGTCGAAGAGGCGGTGAAATACATATCCGATCATGCCACCATCGGGATCAGCGGTTTCACCAAATCCGGTGAGCCGAAGGTTTTCATGCCGGCATTAGCCCGGCACTTCGCGCAGAATTTCCCCAACGCACACATCGGTTTGTTCAGCGGCGCCTCGCTATCGGAAGAAGTCGAGAATCCCATAGCGCCGTTTCTCGGCAGGCGGGGACCCTACATGTCCTCCTCGGCGTCGCGCAAACTCATCCACGCGGGGAAGATGGATTTCACGGATGTGCATCTGTCCACATTTGCGCGCAACCTGCTGTACGGCTTTTATGGTGTTCTGGATGCGGCCGTAGTCGAGGTCTCGCGCATTCGCCCGGACGGCAGCGTCATTCTCTCTTCCTCGGTCGGCATTTCCGCGGAAGCTCTCGCCATGGCGAAGAAGATTATCCTGGAAGTCAATACGGCCATCCCTGACTACACAGGATTCCATGACATTGTGCTCCCGGCCGTGCATCCGAAAGTGGGCTGGCCGATTCCCATCATCAACGTCGACGATCGTGTCGGCACGCCGTACGTGGAGATCGACAAAAACAAGGTTGTGGCGATTGTCGAATCACGCAAGCCGGATTATTCGGTGGAATTCAAGGAAACCCAGGATATTGAAATCAAGATCGCGGAGAATGTCGTAGGTTTTCTGATGGACTGCCGCAAATGGTTTCACTGGAACAAGCGCTTGCCCCCGATCCAGTCGGGCGTGGGCAACGTCGCCAATGCCATCGTCGGCGAGCTTTACGAGTCCCCCTTCCAAAAAATCCGCTTCTGGACCGAGGTTTTCCAGGACGGGATGATGCGCTATGTGGAGGATGACGACAAGTTCGACTGCGCCTCAGCAACTGCGGTCTCTTTTTCCGCTCAGTCGAGGAAAGAGTTTGAGCGCCTCTTCACGCGCTGCCGGGACCGGCTGGTGCTTCGGCCCATGTGGCTCTCCAACAGTGCCGAGATCATCACCCGGCTCTTCATCATTGCCATGAACACGCCGCTCGAGTTTGATATTTACGGGCATGTGAACTCAACCCACGTCGATGGCTCCAAAGTGATCAACGGCCTGGGCGGCAGCGGCGATTTCTTCCGGAATGCCTATATCAGCATTGCCCACACGCCTTCGATCCGGCGTCTCAAGGATGGCAGGACCGTGAGCTGCGTCATGCCCTACGTGCGCCATATTGATCATACGGAACACGACATCAAGTGTCTGTGCACGGAACAGGGCTATGCCGTCAATACCGAGATCCGGTCGGCACGGCGCCGCGCCGAGGATATCATTGAGAAGTGCGCCCATCCGCACTTCAAACCGCTCCTGCGCGAGTATCTGCGGATTGCCGGAGGCGGGAATGAGCCGCGCGCGACCGACATGAGTGTTCTCCAGGGCTGGTGGAAGGAATACGAGGAGGCCTGCCGCTGCTTCCCCAGCGCTTTGGAAATTCCCGCCTAGGTCTCTTTCCACGAGTCCCGGCGGTTTTGCAGGGGCAAAGGCATATCGGGGCAACAATCCCGTCCCTTTGCCCCTCAGGTCCGAGTGGCGGTTGATGAGAATCTGGCGCGAAACTCGCTGCAATTTCCAGCCTGGTTTCTGTTGCGAAACTCATTAGGCCGGCTAAGCATGCCCCGGAGGGGCCCAAAGATAGTAGCCCCGGGCGCAAGCCCGGGGTTAGGCCTGAAATCAGCGCAAAGCCCCGGAGGGGCGGCAGAAAAAGCTGTTCGACCAAGATCTTTCGCCCCTGCCGGGGCTGATTAAATGCATCATCCTATCCGGGGGCTTGTGCCCCCGGCTATTATCTTTCCGCCCCTTCGGGGCTCGGCCGGCACACTCTGCAGCCGAATTCCTCGACAGTAACTACCCAGGCGCCATCCCCCCAAGCCCTTGATCCTTCTGCCCTGGCTTTTCAGGCACGCAGTTGTCGCAGGGCTTCATATACAGCGATGCCCACCGCGGTGGACAGATTCAGGCTGCGCACTCTATCGGTGCGCATCGGAATTTTCAGAGCGCAATCCCGGTGGGCGTGCAGCAAATCCTTCGGCAGGCCGGCGGATTCCGGCCCGAAGACCAGGCAGTCTCCCGCTTGATATCTGATCTCGGTGTAGAGGCGCTCTGCCCGGGCACTGAAGTAAAAAAAGCGTGAGCCCCGAAGTGCCGCCTGCAGATCCTCGATCGTGTCGGCGCGGCGCAAATCCACGAAAGGCCAGTAATCAAGCCCGGCGCGCCGGATTGAGCGATCGTCGATGCGGAATCGCAGGGTTCCCACAAGATGAAGCGGCAGGCGATTGGCTGCGCAGAGTCTCGCGATGTTGCCGGTATTCGGATGGATCTCCGGCTTGAACAGGACTACGTGAAGCAATTCCGGAACTGATGCCATACTCTCCATTGCGATCCCTCCCGGTCCGGGGCTGATTCCCTGCACCGGCTGCGCCTCCTCGGGGGCCGGCCGGGCCGGCAGGTTCGCATATCGCCCCGCGCCCGGGGCGACGCATGCCGGATGGGGCTGCCGGGATCCACGGGCATTGCAGGCATATGCCGCTGGCGGGCTTGACCTTTCCTGCTCCGAACCTTACACTAAGTCGACACTCTGCATTTTCTTTTTTATCATGAATCATCAACATCGGGGACAAAGACATGACACACAACCTGTTTCATTCCCTGCAAACCTTTGAGGCTGGCCGCAACCGCACCGGCCGATTCTATTCTCTGCCGCAGCTGGAGACAGAAGGTGTGGGACCGATCTCCCGCTTGCCCGTCAGCATTCGCATCGTGCTTGAATCGGTTCTGCGCAATTACGATGGCAAGAAGATCACAGAACGGGATGTGCGTGCCCTGGCCAACTGGGGGGCCAACGCAGAACGGACGCAGGAGATCCCGTTCATTGTCGCTCGCATACTCCTGCAGGATTTCACCGGCGTGCCGCTGTTGGTGGATCTGGCTGCTATGCGTTCGGCCGTCGCGCGATTGGGACGGAACGCGAAAATGATAGAACCGCTGGTTCCCGTGGACCTGGTGATTGACCATTCGGTACAGGTGGATTTCGCGGGCACCGCCGACGCCCTCAGGCGCAACATGGAACTGGAATTTCAGCGCAATCACGCACGCTATCAATTCCTGAAATGGGGCATGCAGGCGTTTGACGGCTTCAAGGTTGTACCTCCCGGCATCGGCATTTGCCATCAGGTGAATCTGGAGTACCTGGCCAAGGGGGTGATTCAAAAAGACGATGTCTATTTTCCCGATACCCTGGTAGGGACTGATTCGCACACTACGATGATCAACGGTCTCGGCATCGTGGCCTGGGGGGTGGGCGGCATCGAGGCGGAGGCCGGCATGCTGGGGCAGCCTGTGTATTTCCTGACCCCGGATGTTGTCGGCGTGCACATGACCGGGCGCTTGCGCGAAGGGGTCACAGCAACCGACCTGGTGCTGCACGTAACCCAAATGCTGCGCAAGGCCAAAGTCGTCGGCAAGTTCGTCGAGTACCACGGCGAAGGTGCAGCGTCGCTGCCTGTTACAGATCGTGCCACGATTGCCAACATGTCTCCTGAGTATGGCGCGACCATGGGATTTTTCCCGGTTGATGAGGAGACCTGTGCGTATCTGCAGGCGACGGGGCGCAGTGAGGAACAGGTCGATCTGGTGCGCAACTACTTCAAAGCCCAGGGCATGTTCGGTATCCCCCGCCGGGGTGAGTGCGCTTACAGCACAGTGCTGGAACTCGATCTTGCGGAAGTGCTGCCGGGCGTCGCGGGACCCAAGCGGCCCCAGGATCGGATCATTCTCGCCGACGTCAAGAAGACCTTCCTGGATCTGTTGCAGAAACCGGCTGCCGAAAACGGCTACGCCAAGCCCGCCGTGGAAATCGGGAAGCGTTTTCCCGTCAAGGTGAGCGCTGAGAAGCCGCGGTCCGCGCAAGCCGCGAGCGTGGGGCACGGCGATGTCTTGATCGCCTCCATCACATCCTGTACCAATACCTCCAATCCGAGCGTTATGCTGGCGGCCGGCCTGCTGGCGAAGAAGGCGGTCGAGCGCGGGCTTGCCACGCCGCCGCATGTCCGAGCCTCGCTGGCGCCCGGATCCCGCGTTGTCAGCGATTACCTCGAGAAAACCAAACTTCAGACCTATCTGGATCAGTTGGGTTTTAACCTGGTCGGATACGGCTGTATGACCTGCATCGGTAATTCCGGGCCGCTGGATCCCGCCGTTGAAGAGGCCGTGAGGGGGAATGACGTGATCACGGCCAGCGTTTTGAGCGGCAACCGCAATTTCGAGGCCCGCGTTCATCAATCCATCAAGGCGAATTTCCTGATGAGCCCGCCCCTGGTGGTCGCTTTTGCTCTCGCGGGCCGCATGGACATTGATATGTCGCGCGAGCCGCTCGGCAAGGGACGGGGCGGCACGGACGTGCACCTGCGTGATATCTGGCCCACACTCGCCGAGATACGCGACTTGATGCGCACCGCCCTGGAACCGGAAACCTACCGCAGGCTCTATCGCAGTTTCGCTGAACAGAATCCCATGTGGAACGAAATCCCCGCCCCCACCGGTGAGGTATATCGCTGGGACGAGGAATCGACCTACATTCAGGAACCTCCCTTTTTCCAATCCTTCGGAATGAAGCCCGGCCGGATCGAGGAGATCCATGCTGCGCGGCCGCTGGCGATCTTCGGGGATTCCATAACCACGGACCACATCAGCCCGGCAGGTGCCATCAAGGCCAGCTCGCCGGCGGGGCTTTACCTGCAAGGGCGTGGGGTGACCGTGCCGGACTTCAACAGCTATGGCGCGCGCCGCGGCAACCACCAGGTCATGATGCGCGGCACCTTTGCCAATGTCCGCCTCAAAAATCTGATGGTCTCCGGGATTGAAGGGGGCGTGACATCGTATCAGCCGGATGGCGATATTCTGAGCATTTATGACGCCGCGCTTCGCTATCAGAACGCCCGCGTTCCCTTGGTGATCGTCGCCGGCCAGGAGTATGGGACGGGAAGCTCGCGCGACTGGGCGGCCAAGGGCACGGCACTGCTCGGCGTGCGCGCGGTCATCGCCCAGAGTTTCGAGCGTATCCACCGCAGCAACCTGGTGGGTATGGGTGTGCTCCCTTGTCAGTTCAAGGAGGGGATTTCCGCCAAGACCCTCGGCCTCGATGGGACGGAGGTTTTCGACGTGCTCGGATTGACGGACAGCATCAAGCCGCGCCAGGATGTGACCCTCGTGATTCACCGGCGCAGCGGCAAGAACGATAGCATCCCCGTAATGCTGCGCATCGACACGCCGGTGGAGGTCGATTACTATGCGCACGGCGGGATTCTGCCTTACATGCTCAGGCAATTGCTGGTGCAAGCGTAGCCGGCGGGTCCAGCAGAAACGATGCGGCTGAGGCGAATCGCTTCAATCTCGCGGCATGTCCCGTGCTGCCTGGGCGCTGATCGGGGCTCTGCAAATTATTTGACAGGGGATAGACCTATCATTCGCAGCAAGCTCATCGCCGGCAGTCTGGCCGGTTGCCTCCTCCTCTCAAGCCTGCAGGCCCAGAGCCTGCGCGAGCCTCCGTTCATGTCCGAGGCGCGCCCGGGATTCGATGCGATTTACAGCCTTGATTATGACGATGCGGAACGGATTTTCACCGCGCTAAAGATAGCATACCCTCAGCATCCCGCGCCGCCTCTGTATCTGGCCACCATTACCTGGTTCCGCGAACTCTGGCGCCGCCAGGACCTGGACCTCGACCGCTTCCTATCACCGGGTTTTTTCGCCAGGGAAACCAGTCAGGTCATGCCTGAGCAGGAGCGCAGAGACTTTTTTGGCAGAATCCGTGAGAGTCAGGCGCTGGCACAGAAAATACTGGATGGGAATTCCAGGAACACGGACGCGCTCTACTTCATGGGCGCATCCTATGGCATCCTGGGCTCCTTCTCCATCACGATTGACCACAGCCTGCGCAATGCGTTTCGCAGCGGGAGCAAGGCATACGACTACGACCGCCGTGTCATCAAGATCGATCCCAGGTATTACGACGCCTACATGACCGTCGGGCTGTACGAGTATATCGTCGGCAGCATTCCCTGGTGGGCCAAACCCTTCGCCATGCTCGCAGGCTACTTCGGATCCAAAGCTCAGGGGTTCAAATACGTCGCCCTCGTTGTCGCCCATGGCGATTATGTAAAGACCGAGGCCAAGGTTCTGGAAGTGGTGTTGTGGATGCATGAAGGGCGGCCCGCAAACGCGCTCCGCAACGCGCAGGAATTGCACAGCGACTACCCCCGCAACTATATCTTCCAGATTAACATCGCCCAGATTCTGGAGCAGATGGGGGAGACTGAGCGGGCTATCGCAATATATCTCGAAGTTCTGCGCAAAGCAGAGGAGGGGAAGCCCAACTACGATCAGGTCCCCATGGGCACCTTCCGTTATAACCTGGGAAGCAAGCTTTTTAAAATGGGTCGCCTGCCTGCCGCCCTGGAGCAATTTCAAAAGTGCCTGGCGCATCCCGGCGCTTCAGATCATGACAAGGCACTCTCGTTCCTTCGACTTGGACAGATTCTAGACCTGCTGGGGAGAAGGGAGGAAGCAGTCGAGTCTTACTGGCAAGTGTTGCAGATAAAGAACATTGAGAATTCTCAGGCTCTGGCCAGAAGATACCTGAAAAGACCTTACCGTGGCTAGCGCCGCACACTATGCCGCAGAATTGCTGCCCGGAAGCAGGATGCGCGGGATTCTTGCTGTGAACCCCTAAAGCCGGGCGTCCGCCCGCCGATATACTGTTCTTAGATATGGAAATATCGTCAATTGATCCCGAAAACGGCATCACGGTTGAAAAGCGCAGCAGCAAAGATCGCCGTCAGCCCTCTTCTTTCCCTCCCAGGTTCAGCAGCCACCGCCGGAGACGCAACAAAGGTCGCCGCAAGACAGACGGCGGTGCCTATGTGGATATCTACGACAGGAAAAACTGGGGGATCGCCATGGCTGTGATGGGCCTGTCGTTTCTCGATGCGGTCCTTACGGTCTATCAGATCGAAAGAGGGAACGTCCGGGAAGCCAATCCGATCATGCATATGGCTATCGCGTGGGGAGGTATTTATGCCTTCTTCAGCCT
>CAYGWQ010000022.1:0-30606 GCA_964353465.1 uncultured Acidobacteriota bacterium
CCGACATAGATCTGATCGCTGCCTCCCTGAATGCGGTCCCGGTAACCGCGGAAGAAGAAGAAAGGATTGATCCGCTTCAGCCATTTCCAGCGCTCCGCACTCGGATAAAAATTGATCGCTGAATACGCCCACCCGCCGGTAATTCCCGTGCGCCGGTAGAAGGCCGTGTCCATCTGGAAATCCCGATCGTAATGCTCCAGCTGGCCGGCCAGCTCGTAGCGTTTGCTCGAATAGCTATAGAGCATTTGCGCTGCCATGCCCTTTTTGCTTGAACCGGCATCGACAGGGACAGTCTCGGAACCGATCGCGGTGGCGCTGAACCGTTGATGTTCTCCCAATTGCAGCGAGAGATCGCTTGCCACGACCCGGTTATGTCCGCCGCCGAATTCGATATCCGTGAATAGAGCGCCGACATAGCTGCCTTTGCCGACGTTGTATAGAGTGCGCGCGATGTTGAAATTTTTGCGCTCGCCGTAATGCGGATCGGAGGGATCGGTCTGTCCCGGACCGCGATCGGATGCGGACAAGGTGGCAAAAGTGAACTTGCCCGGGCTTCCTGTCAGCTTCACGCCGAACAGCGGGTCGATGATGCGTCGCGTGTGCACAGCCGTCCGCATGTTGCCGTCGCCGCCCGCGCCGGCCAGTTCGAAGGTTCCCATCCCCTCCATGAAAAACGGCCGCTTCTCGCCGTAGAAGATCGGGTAGCGCTGGTTAACCTCGACCTGAAAGGCATCACTTTCAACCTGGCTGAAATCGGGACGATAGGTCCCGTCCAGCGTCACGGAGGAAGTAATGCCGTATTTGACGGTTATGCCGGCGTCCGGCTTTGAATCTGTGTTTCCCCAGCCGTCGGGTGATATGCGGCTTTGCCGGAAAGCATACGTGATATTGGGGATAGCCTCCAGCGTGAGCGGCTTTTGGACGTCCCGGACGAGTATGGGAGCGTATCTGGTAAATATGGACTTGCCCCGGGGCAGATCGGGCCATGAAGCAGACATGCCCAGCCGGCTGACGCGGCGCCAAAAAAGCACCCCCATGCGCACTTCCGTCCCGCTTTTGAAGCGAATGCTTTTAAGCGGAATGCGCATCTCCACGTGGTAGCCTTCGGCGGTAGTCCTTCCCGCACTGTCCCAAACCCAGTCGGGAGCCGTATCTTCCCCCGCGGTGCTGCTGTTGAGAATGTCCCCCTGAATGCCATTCGGATTGGAGAACAGGTCGTACGAGCTTTGGCCCGTACCAAGCGCATCGAGGCTTAGCCCAACCCAGTCGTCGTTCCAGATCGTGTCTCTGCGGGCGATCGAGGTCTTGATCTTGCGCGGCTCGGCATCCAGGCAGCGAAAGGCAAGATACAGGTAGTCTTTGTCGTGCGCCATCCATACATCCGTCTTCTGCACCAGCTTTTCGCCATATGCAGGGTTGTAGGTCAACCACTCCGTCAGCGGCAGAGGCTTCCTTTTCCAGGCGGCATCGTCCAACACCCCGTCGATCGCAGGTGAGACCTCGAGATTCGGGACCTCAATCGGCGGCATTTTGCCGGGCTCGGGGATGGAGACGTTTTTGGCCGGCTGTTCCTTATTGGTTTTGCCGTTGTCCTGGGCAACTTTCGGTAAAGCCGGACAGGCCTCTGGCGAAGCCAACGCGCAAATGATCAATCCCGCGACCAGGGAAAATGACAGGCGTTGTAAAGACATGCAATGGCGCCTAATAGTATAGAATGACCTAGAGCCAACATTGACTAGTACGAACACCCGGGGCTGCGAGTTCCCAAATGCAATCCGGGGAATAAAAATTCAAGACCACGAAATACACGAAAAACACGAAGGTGAATTTTCGTGTATTTCGTGTATTTCGTGGTTCAGGCATCTGGTTGCGGCTGACAGGCTGCGCTGTGTTTCGGTGGACTGGATCCGCGTGCAGGGCTTTGCCCGGATTGAGCTTGCCAAGGACTCCATGATGGCTATACTGGGCTCAATGCAACGCTCCGATTCCTAAGGCCGGCGCAACGCTGCTTATGCCCGCGCTAGGAGCGATCCGTAAGGTCACGGCGGAGGTGACAGGAAGCTTTGTCCGTAGGGCGAGCTGCGGTGAAAGGAGATGCTTATGCACGACAGGAACGACGGTTATCTCAACCGCCGGGATTTTGCCCGGTGGATGATGGCGGGGGGCGCCGCCGCGGCTCTGCCGTTGGCCGCCTTTGCCGAAGTAAAACCGGGCCCACTCCCGCCGGTGCCGGACGTGCCGGACGAAGCATTTTGGACATCCGTGCGCCGGCAATTCCTCATGCCCCGGGATGTGACCGTGCTGTGCGCGGCAAACCTCTGCCCAACTTCCGCTCCCGTCATCGAAGCCCTTCTCAATGCAACCCGGGACATCGACAAGGACCCTGGGGCCGAGAACCGCCGCAAGTGGGCCGCCGGCCGTGAAGCAACACGGAAAGCGCTCGCCGAGTTTCTCAACGCCACGCCGGAGGAGATCGTAATCACACGCAACACCTCCGAGGGCAACAACATCGTATCGAGCGGCATCGATCTGAAACCGGGGGACGAAGTCCTCCTCTTCGCCGACAACCATCCCAGCGTCAACGCGGCATTTCAGGAAAAGGCCAAGCGGTTCGGCTTCACGGTCAGATTGGTCGATCTCGTCGAGATGCATCCGGGCCCGGAGTATTACATCGATGCCTTCAGGAAATCCTTTGGCCCGAACACGAAACTTCTGGCAATCACCCACGTGACCGGCTCTGTGGGCGATCTCTTCCCGGCCAAGGAAATCTGCCGCATCGCTCGCGAGCACGGGATCCTGACCCTTGTGGACGGGGCGCAATCCTTCGGCGTCCTGAACATCGACCTTGCCGATATGCAGCCGGATTTCTTCACCGGCAGCGCGCACAAGTGGCCGTGCGGGCCCAAGGAGTTCGGCGTGCTCTACATCAGCAGAAATGCCCAGGCGAAGATCTGGCCGAGCATCGTCAGCCTGTATGGAGGCGAAGTAGGCGCATCGAAACGCTTCGAGGCCTTCGGCCAACGCGATGAGGCGGGTTTCATCGCTTTCGGAGAGGCGCTGCAGTTGCAGAACAAGATCGGACGCAAGGTGATTGAGGCACGCGCGCGTGAGCTTGCACAGAGATTCATCGAAGGCCTCAAGAAAATCAACGGGGTGAAAATCTGGACACATCCGGCCTCGGAACGTTCGGCAGCCATCGTCCTGTTCTTGCCGGGGAGCACCGATCCGTCCAAACTCGCAGCTGCACTTTACGAGAAGGAGCACATCGTGACCAACGCGCGCGGGTCGGGGGTGCGCGGCGGCATCCGTCTTTCGCCGCATTTCTATGTGCTGCACGAAGAAGTCGATCGCACGCTCGCAGCCGTCCGCAAATACATGGCGAGCTTGTAAGGCGCTACAGCCGGTCCGAAAAGCGGACGAGTTTCGAATCGCAGACTTAAACTTACAAACAAAGGAAACGAGCCTGTTGGATCTGCCGGCCGGTCTTAAAGCAATTGCCGTCTTTGGCGGGCGCCACCCGGTAGCGGGAGACGCAGAATACGCGGAGGCCCTCCAATTGGGAGCCCTGCTCACATCGGCCAACTACGCCGTCATGAGCGGGGGATATTCCGGCGTGATGGAGGCGGTATCTCGCGGTGCCGTTCAAACCGGGGGGATTGCGATCGGTGTCACCATGGAGATTTTCGGGAACCTTCCTCCAAATCCCTTCCTCACGCAGGAGATCCGCGCGCGCAATTTTTTTGAGCGCCTGGAGATCCTTACATCCAGCGCCTGCGGTTTTATCGCCATGCGGGGCGGGATGGGAACCCTGACGGAAGTAAGCCTCATCTGGAACATGCTTCAGACGCGGACCATGCAGGATAAGCCGATGATACTGGTCGGAGGATTCTGGCAATCCCTGCTCCTGTCCGTCGCCGACCATCTCGTGATCTCCCGCGAAGAACTCCGCCTTTTGCACTATGTCGACAGCGCTGAAGAGGCGGTCTCCGAACTGCGGGTCCTCCACTCTGCCTCCTAGTCCTTGCGGCGCAACTTGGCGAGCCGCTCCAATTTCGGCGATTTCCGGTGACAGGCACGAAGAGCACTAAAAAAAGCGAGGAATGACTCAGAAAGAATTTTGTCTGAAAACATCGGTTGCCTCATACCGTTGCAGTCTCGCCCCCTTGTAGCCGAACAGGTCGTTTAGCCACGCCTGCAGGACGAGCCGCTCTTCGAGCTTGATGTAGAGTTGCGTGCCTCCTTGCGCAGGGGACATAAACTAGACCTTCTCCCCGACGATAACTCGTATTTGCTCGATCAACAGAGGAAAGTCCTTCTCGATGATGGCCCAGAGGATATCGAAGTTGACCGTATCGTAGCCGTGAATCAAGCGGTTGCGCATCCCCACAGTCTGACGCCACGGAACACTTGCATGCCGCGCGCGGAACTCCTCCGGCACCCGCGACGCCGTCTCGCCGACGACCTCCAGCAGGCGCACCAACGACAGGTTCAGCATCCTGTCTGTGTCAAGATCCGCGCGGGTCCTTCCGCGCGTCATCTCGACCGCCTCTATGGCGTGGTCAAGCATCTGGTGAACGCTCACCATCGGATCACGCCGCGACATACAGCACCTCCGCTTCCTTGACGACCTCCCCTCGGAAATATGGGCTGAGACAGCCGGGAGTATTCAGGTCCACCTTTCGCCGGAGCATTTCCGACAATTCGTCCTGCATGGTGATAAAGGCGAGGCCCGGAACATGCCCCTCCTCAAACTCCACCAGCACGTCAACATCGCTTTCAGGTGTAAAGTCATCGCGCAGCACCGACCCGAAGAACGCCAGCCGGCGAATGTGATGGCGCCGGCAAAATGCTGCGATTTTTTCTTTCGGGACTTCGATCTTCAGACTCATCTTCATGCCTCCACCGGCGCGAACATGCGGGCCTTGAAAATGGATTTCAGAGCCCGCCGGGTAATCGGCTTTGAACTGAATTGCCGTCTTGCCGGCTATGGGGATTGTATCGGAACCGGGAAGCCGAGGGAAGGCGCTTCCCCCCGGCAAACCGAGAAATTTCGGTCAGAATTCCGGTAAGAGGCGCCATAGCCCAGAGATGATTTCAGGCAAGCACGGATCAATATCTCGGCATTTGGAGATTATGGCGCCTGTCACTGAAACTCGCTCTTGCTAGTCCTTGCGGCGGAAGTTGGCTAGGCGCTCCAGTGCGGAATCCTGCACGTATTCGGCTGCCTGGTTGGACGCGAGAAAGTTGTTGGCGATCATGGCGAAGGCCAGCATCTCCCCGTCCACAGTCTTCACATACCCGGACAGGCAACGGACATAGGCAATCGTCCCGGTCTTTCCGTGGACATTGTTCTCCGCCTGGGTCCCCCTCAACCGTCCGCGGATCGTGCCATCAACACCGGCAATCGGAAGCGCATCGTAAAAGACGGTGAAGTTCCTGTTCCGATACATGAACTTGAAGATGCGGATCAGCATGTCTGCGCTTACCAGGTTTTGGCGCGACAGTCCCGAGCCGTCCACATAGGCATAGGTGCCCCTGGGAATCGCCATGCGCTCCAGCGTCTCCTGAACCACTTCCCTGCCCGCATCAAACCCGCCCTGCTCGCGTACCACCAGGCCGAGAGTGCGCATCAGGGTTTCGGCGTAGAGGTTCTGGCTGACCTTCAGGAGTGGCTTCAGAATCTCCGCCAGTGTGGGCGAGGTATGAGTCCACAACAACTGCCCGGCGCCCGGCGATGAGGGATCCGATTCTCCCAGCACTCGAATGGAGGCGTTCGTCAGATCGATGCCTTCTTCCTGCAACGTCTGCTTCAGCGCTGCCAAGTAGTAATGGGCTGGCCGTTCGACGGCGAGGGTGGCGGTATCGCGGTCCGCATTAGCGGCAATCGTCCCGCGGATAACCAGCGACTCGCTGCGCTCCCCTCTTTGAATCTCCACCCTGCCGCGGGAACCCGCGGCTATCGTCGCGACCTGTGCGTCGATCGAGACATAATCCGGCAGCGGCGAGCATTTCACGGCAGCGGGCGCCCCTTCCGCCTCCCCTGGAGTAACCTCAACTGTGTACAGGTTCTCGTTGAATTGCAGGGCGCTGACCGGAGCGGCGTAACCATAAGCCAGATCATCCCACTCCCAGCCCCGTCCAAGGAGCGGTGACGGAAACGCCCGGTCATCCCCCACCACCGCGCCCTCGATCCGGCGAACGCCCTTTTCCTTAAGCTTGGATGCCCACTCCTTAAAGACCCGGAAAGGATCATTCTCATGGAAACGTGGCGCGAGTGTCGGATCTCCTGCTCCGGTGATGATGAGGTTGCCTTTCAAGGCTCCATCCGACACCATGCCGTCCGCAGAGACGCGGGTCTCGAAGCGAAAGTCCGGACCCAGGCGGATCAAGGCGGATGCTGCCGTCACAATCTTGTTGTTGGAGGCGGGCATGTAAAGGCGAGTGGCATTGTGCTCGAAGAGGATGTCTCCGTGGTCCAGGGAAATCACCTCGACGCCCCACTGAGCGTTGGCAAAGTTGGGATCGGCAAATATGCGCGCCAGATCGCTGCGGAGATGCCCGATGTTATCCGCTGCCGCCGACGGCGGGGCAACCCTCGCTGCGGATTTCGCGGCGCAACCCGTCAACAGAGTTGAAATCATCCACAGGATGAAAAATGCGCAAGCTGAATTCTTCGGCTTCATGGCTCTCGATTTAAGCATAAATCAATCTGCAAGTATGCAGATAGTTGGGTTCCAAGTGAAATCTGCTCCGCGATTGTCTTGGTCTGCCCTGCAGACCGCCCCCAATTGCCGGGTCGGCAGCGGATATGGACGAATCTTGCTATTCGTGAGCGAGAGCACGCAATCGCCGCATTGCCGGAGGTCTGTGAAAATCCCGTCTTCTGGAACGGCCCGATGGCGTATAATCCCGTCCGTCCAGGCGGCGTGATACGAAAGCTGACAGAATTCCCTTTGTCAGCAGCTGGAGGCAGCGGGTCTCGACCCAAAACGGCAGCTCATTCCTCCTATCACCTCCGCCGCATCATCGATTTCTGGAGGATTCACGCATGCGTTTCATCACCCGCCTGTCCCTGATTCTGGCCTGTTCTGCGACCAGCGCGCTGGCGCAGCTTCCCGTCAACAATCCCCCGCAGCAGCCGCCGCGCGAGTGGATCGACCTTGATACGGGGCATCGCATTGTCCGCCTGTCTGATGAGGGCGGCAGTTCGACGCTCTATTTCCACGACACGGCCTACACGCCCGAGGGAGACAAGTTCATCTTCAACACGCCCAGCGGGGTGGCGGCGGTCGAAGTTGCCAAGATCGGCACACCGCAGCAGAAGCTGGAAATTGTGGTTTCTGGCGCGCGCGGCGGCATCATGTCCCGGCGGTCGCGGGAGATTTATGTGAGCCGGGGCGGCGGGCGTGGGGGCGGCGGCGGCGGCGGTGGGGGACGCGGCGGGCAGGTCTATGCCATCAACATCGACACCAAGGCTGAACGCGTCATCCCTAATGCTGTCAGCACGGTCATCAGTTGTGACGAGAGCTGGGGCTTTGTCGTGGCCAACGGTGTGGAAGACCCGACCGGCAAGACGCAGCGGCCGGAATATCGCGAGCTCAAGCCGCAACTGGAACGGATGTTCCCCGGCAAGAAAATGGAAGACCTGACTCCGGACCAGCAGTATTCCGTCAAGAAGGAGGACGGCCTGGCCCGCCGCGCGGTGAACCCCGATCCGGCCGCGTATACGTTCATCAACCTCAAGACCGGCGAGCGCACGACGACAGGGTATCAGTACGGCAGCCTCAATCACCAGCAGTGGAACCCCGTCATCCCCGATCTGCTCCTGTATGCCCACGAGGGTACGTGGCACGAGGTCGACCGCACTTGGAACATCCACGCCGACGGCTCGGGCATGAAGCTGATGCACAAGCGGACGATGGACATGGAAATCAACGGCCACGAGTGGTGGAGCTTTAACGGCAAGACCGTCTGGTTCGACCTCCAGACGCCGCGCAGCGAGGATTTCTGGATCGCGGGTGTGAACATCGACACCATGAAGGAAACGCGCTATCACATCAACCGCGACACGTGGGGCGTGCACTTCAACAGCTCACGCGATGACACGATGTTCATGAGCGACGGCGGCGATGCGTCGCAGGTGTCCTATTCTCCCAACGGCAAGTGGATCAACCTCTTCCGAGTCCAGCCCGGCGATACGGTCTCGCATGAGCGGCTGGTGCACATGTATCAGCATTGGTACGTGACCGGGACCGGCGGCGTCGAGCCCAACGGCTCGATTACTCCCGACAAGAAATGGGTCATCTTTACCGGCCAGTTCGATGGCGATCGCAGCGTGCGTCACGTCTATGCGGTCGAGATCGCCAGGTCAAAGTAATGGCAACTTGCCTGGTCGCTTAAGCAGCCAGGCCGCTGATGGAGAGCGACATGCGCAACGCAGTTGGATTCATGATTCCTCTGGTCGGCTTGGTGTCGTGGGCGTTGGCGCAGGACGTTCCAACGGAATGGATCGACCCGGCGACGGGGCACCGGATCATCCGGCTCACCCGTGAGCCCGGCGCGAGCCTCTACTTCCACCAGAATGCCTATACCCCGGACGGCCATAGGATGATCATCTCGACCGGAGGCGGGCTCTCGGCCGTCAATCTCAAGACCCGCGAGATTGAGGTGGTAGCGCCCAATGTCAGCTACAGCATGGGCCTGAGCAGCGGCATCGAAGTGGGTCGAAAGACGCCGACAGTCTATTACCAGAGGCGGGCGAACGGGCAGACGACGTTCTACGGAACGAACATCGACACCAAGGAGACTCGCACCATCGCCACGGTCGATTTGCCCGCAGCCGACCTTGGGGGTGTGAACGCGGATGAGACTTTGATCGTGGGCAAGTGCCGGGCCCCGGCCCCGGCAGTGGCCGCTGCGCCAACGACCGGTCCGGCCACCCAGCCCCAGGCGCGCGGGCGCGGGGGCCGCGGCGGCGGCGGGGCAGGCATGCTCGAATTCTTCACCGTCAATATCAAGACCGGCGAGGTGAAGACCTTCTTCCCCATGTCCGACAACCTGAACCACCATCAGACCTCGCCGACCGATCCCAACATGATCCTTTACTGCCACGAAGGCGAGTGGCACCAGGTCGATCGCATCTGGACGATCCACACCGACGGCACGGGCAGCAAGCTCATGCACCCGCGCACGATGGAATACGAAATCGCCGGGCATGAATTCTTCAGCCATGATGGCAAGTGGGTCTGGTACGACCTCCAGACGCCGCGATCAGCGGTCTTCTGGCTGGCCGCGGTCAACGTTTACACCGGCGAGCGGATTCGATATCCGATCGAGCGTTCCGTTTGGGGAGTGCATTACAACGAATCATGGGACGGCAAGCTCTACGCCAGCGACGGCGGCGGGCCGACCAGCGTCGCCAACATGACGCCTCTGCCTGAGGCGCGCCGCCTCGATCCGCCGCAGAACGGGCAGTGGATTTATCTGCTGACGCCGAAGAACGTGCCAATGGAGACGATCAGAGTGAATAACGAGGACGTGAAAGTCGGCAAGTTCGACGTCGAAAAGCTCGTCGACATGTCCAAGCACAATTATGAGAAGAATGGCGGCGTTGAGCCGAACCTGACGTTCACCCCGGACAACAAGTGGATCGTCTTCCGCTCGAATCTCCAGGGCGCCGGCATCCACACTTACGCCGTCGAAATCGCCAAGGCGAAGAATTGAGTTCTGAAGGAGATCGCATCATGCGATGCTTCGTTGTTTTCGTTGCGTTCATAGCGGTCTCGATTCCGTGTCTGGCGCAGACGACGGCGCCGGTCGAACAGCGGCCGAGGACGCCCGTGACGGTTCCTGATACTGTCGCGCTGGAAGCGAACATCCCCTACGACCCATATGCCGACACCGTCCTGGACATCATGTATCCCAAGGAGCCGTCGAAGGAAAAACGTCCCTGCGTGGTGGTCTTTCACGGTGGCGGGTGGGTTCACAGCGACAAGGAATCGACGATGAGCGCCCTGTGCCTGCCTTATTTGAGCCAGGGATTCGTCGTCTGCAACATCGAGTATCGTTGCGGCAACAACTGGGGCCGGTCCCCCGCCAATGCCCCGGCGGCAGTGGTCGACTGTCTCAACGCCACCGGATGGTTCGTCGATCATGCGGACAAGTACAACCTCGATTTGAATCGGCTTGTCAGCGCCGGCGCCTCGGCCGGCGGACATCTCGCCTTGATGGTTGGGATGGTCACGCCTGAAGCCAAGCTTGGCCCGGTCATGAAAGTCGCGGCGATCGTGAATTGCTATGGCCCGACGGACGTGAACGACCCGATTGCACGCAAGATCAGCTTCGCGGTCCAATGGCTGCCAGAACAGGAAGGTCGCGAAGAACTCGGCAAGCGTCTCTCACCGATGACCTATGTCCGTAAGGACCTGCCGCCGATTCTGACTGTTCAAGGGGAAAATGACACAACCGTCCCTGTCACCCAGAACATCAAGCTTACCTGGGCCCTGAAAGAGGCCGGTGTTGATGCGGAACTGATTCTTCTTCCAGGCGCCCCACATGGCCCCGGACGCATTGGATGGGGCCCGACCAATCAACATATCTTCGATTTCCTGAGAAAACGCGGGATTATCAAATAGCCGCGCTCGCAACACCTATAGCCTGCCGGCGGTATATCTCCTTGCCCTCCCGTGGGTTCTCGGACGTGGCGGCGAGGAGCGAAACTGTTTCGCTCACGAGGAAAATCGGTTAAGACACCGCGTGCGATAAACCTTTTGGGTTCACTCGTCACGCACGAACTCAAGCTTGCGGCATCGGGAGCTACCAGCATCAAATGACCGCCCTGAATCTCAACCCATCGGCCAATCCGCTCGCCTCGCGGCGTTTCCTCCCCTGGCTGCTCGTGCTGTTTGTCGGCAGCGGCTGCGCCGCCCTGATTTACGAGATCGTCTGGCTGCAACTGCAGCTGAGCCATCCCTCGGAGCCGAAACCGCAAGCATAAAAATGCAGCTAATTTCGACTATCCCCCAGGTCAATGGTCATACGGCAGTAGGGGCAGAGGCCGCATGGGGATTTGTCTGCCCCGCCATCCATTTCCTGGTGTAAAATCCTGCCAGCGCAGACTATAGCTGTGATTTAGAGGCCGGGAAGTTAACACAGTCTCTCAAGAACGAACTTGAGGGCCCGGGAGGAGAGCAGATCAGCTGGCACCTTGGCGTGGGCCTCGATCGAATACGCGGCTTGCCCTTCCGCAGGAGGTGACATGCGCAGCCTGGGCAGTGAAGCTCGTCGACGTCTCATTCTACTATCCCCAATTGGAATCATCGCGGTGGGTTACCTGACCGCGCGTTTCGCCGGTCGCGTTTTCGGCATCTGGGTTTGGATACCGATGGTTCTCGTCGTCTGGGGGATGTTCGGGTTCATGATCGCTTGGGGAGGCGGGCGAGAGGCCATACGGCGCTGGCTGCAGACCCCGCAGGGCGGGTGGGGTTGGGCCGTGCTCGCCATGGTCGTAGGGTTGACCCCATTGGGAGTCTTCATCCTGGGTTGGAAACTGTTCCCGTCGGCATGGATCGTCGTGGCTTGGCTGCTCTTTGCCCTGATCAACCCGTTCCTGGAAGAAGGGTATTGGCGCGGCCTCTTGCTCGATAGCACCAAGAACTGGCC
Organism: uncultured Acidobacteriota bacterium; assembly: GCA_964353465.1. Lineage (GTDB taxonomy): Bacteria > Acidobacteriota > UBA6911 > UBA6911 > UBA6911 > JAFNAG01. Next base: position 11,662 of record CAYGWQ010000022.1, read on the forward strand.
CGGCTGGCTGGGTGTGCTGTATTCCACGTTCTTCTTCGCGATCAACCATCCCCTGACGATCGGTGTCTATTCGATAGCCAACCGCCACCCGGCCGTGCTCATCAGCACGATCATCATGGGCCTGGCTTGGGCAGTGGTCTATCGCAGGACGCGCAGTCTGCGCTGGACAATAATCGCCCACATGCTGACCGACTTGCTGAATCTGTCGATACTGGCCTTCATGAATATCGTTGTTCCGCCCAGCTTGCCGTGATATTTAGCGAGATTGTCCATCCAACGGATGGTTCGAACGCGGGTATCCGTGGCCGGGCCGACCACTTTGGCGATGACGAGATGTTCGTCCTCAAGCATTCGCGTTGGACTGCTGCTCGTCATAATTGATGCAAAACCTCTCGAAACTTGCATGAATCGGTCTTTGGGATGCTGCGGCGGGCACCCGAATTTGCATGCTTCCCGACAGATGTCCTGCAGTTTCAGCGCGTCGACTTCCCGACAGTTATTCGATTTCAGGCACGGGAATTCAGGGGCGACAGACATGTGGCGACGGACAGGATCATCTCTACCCTAACCCAACTTCCTGCATCCGGCAGGGGTGTAGTTCCAGGCTTCATCCGACCCTGGCGGTTATGGGTAGCGATACGCGGCGGCAGTTTTGCCGTAAGAGCTTTCGCATTCCTTTAATTCCCATGAATCACAATAATACATTTATTATCAAAGGCTTAACTGGCAGAGTGCCAGTAGCACCATATTTTGCATTACAAAACATGTATAATATAGCAGAACCTGCTTTACTTACGCTGTCAAGCCCCTGCAAAGTAGTAATTAGGTGAACTTGGGACCCCCACTGATGTGGTTCCGGCCAGAATCATGATGTACTGCCACGTTGCGAATTGGATATGAAACGTTATGCATTCAAGCTAAGGATCAAGCCGGATGCGATCGAAGCGTATGAGCGCGAACACACACGAGTGTGGCCCGAGCTGCTGATCAGGCTGAAAGAGGTGGGCATCTCAGACTACTCCATCTTCCGCCGCGGGCAGGAGCTGTTCTTATGTCTGCGTGCGGATGACTTCGACCGGGCTTGGGACGAACTGGACCGGGATCCGGTGAATCAGCGCTGGCAAGCATTGATGAGCGAACTCTTCGAGCCGGTGCCGGACAAACTTCCGGGCGAGCGTTTCGCGATGATGCAGGAAGTTTTCTACCTCGCGTAGCCCGGTCACGCTGAGGCGCTCAGGTGACTCCCGTTCGAATAGGTGAAGTTGGATTCACCATATGGCAGGCTGGCTTTTCACGAGCCATTTAGGAGAACATCCATGCGAATTTTGTCGATTCACAAACGATTTAAGAGAACATCCATGCGAATTTTGTCGTGCGTGTTGGCGACGCTCCTGACGATCGCCACTGCGGCTGCGCAAGTGGGCGGCGGTGGAACGATTCAAGGAACGGTTACGGATCCTTCGGGCGCCGTAGTGCCCGGCGCGGAGGTCACCGCTACGAACGTGGGAACGGGAGTTGAAACCAGCCGCAAGACGACCGAGGCCGGGTTCTTCGTGCTTTCTCCGCTCCAGCCCGGCGAGTATACGGTCACCGTCAAGGCGGCGGGGTTTCAAACCCTCACCCAGCGGCACATGATCGTTGTCGCCCTGGCAACCCTCGGATTGAATCCGAAGTTGCAGTTGGGAACGCCCACTGAGACGGTTGTGGTGGAAGCCGCGCCACCTCTGCTGCATACCGAGAATGCGACGCTCGGTTCGTCCATGGAGAACAGTATCTATGCGGCGCTTCCCCTGGCCATGAACGGAGTCCCGAGGGATCCCACGCAATTTGTCGGCCTTGTGCCCGGCGTCAATAACGCCAGCACGCAGGCTGCGGGCCCCTCCACGGCCGCCTTCAACGGTGGCCAGACGTATCAAAACGAAGTCTATCTCGAAGGCATGCCCCTGACCAGCGCCGGAACGCAAGGCGACACCCGCTATCTGGCGTTTGCAGTCTCGGTGGATGCGGTGGACCAGTTCCAGGTCCAGACCAACGGCGCCAAGGCACAGTACGAAGGGCAGGGCGTCGAGAACTACGTTTTGAAATCGGGAACAAACGCTTTCCATGGCGCGGCTTTCGAATACTTCCGCAACACGGTTTTGGACGCGCGAGGCTTCTTCCCCAAGACCAGACCCGCCGATCACCAGAACGAGTTCGGCGGGTTCATCGGCGGCCCCATCAAGAAGAACAAAGTTTTCTTCTTTACCAACTATGATGGGTATCGATACAGCTCGGGATCGGTCCCCATACTACAGTCGATCCCGACGCTCGCCGAGCGGACGGGTGATTTCAGCGCGCTTCCGGCGGTAATTTACGATCCCCGCACCCAGACTTGCGTTGGCTCAGTCTGTACGCGGACGCCGTTTCCCGGAAACATCATCCCCCCGGACCGCATATCTCCGATCTCGAAATCGCTGGCGTCCTATCTTCCCGATCCGACGAACTCGAACATCGTGAACAATTACCTGTCCAGCCTGCCGATCCAACTGAGCACGTGGAATATGACCGTCAAGGTGGATGCCAACCTGTCGGACACGCATCGGCTATATGGGTTCTTCGCCGGGGGGCATTATGCCACCAATTTCACCGGCAGCCTCAACCAAACGGGAGCTGGTGTGCTACCTGAACCCTACACGCAAGGCCGCATCGTGGAGGAAAGCGTCAAAATGGTGCAGTTGCACGATACCTACACCATCTCGCCCGCCCTTTTGAACCAATTCAGCTATGCCTTCAACCGCATCTGGATTCCGCTTCAAAACCCCACCATGGCGGGGGCTTATCCGCAGAAGGCCGGTCTCAAGGGCTTGCCGGAGGGCCCGGTTTCTCTGACTTTCCCTGACATTAATTTCAGCGGCGCCAATGCGCCCGGCGGCTGGCAGGGAACCAACGCCCACTTCTTCAACGAAGCCGCCAACACGTTCACCTTGCAGGACAATGTGATGTGGGTCAAGGGTCGACACTCGCTGGCCTTCGGTTACCAGTATCAGGCATTGCAGGACAACTATGGCATCGCGGTGTTCGGCAGCTTCAACTTCTCCAACAACCAAACCGCGGGGTTCAATTCTGCGGGAACGCTCCTGTCCACCACCGGCAATGCTTACGCCAGTTTCCTGCTCGGCGCCCCGGATAGCAGCAGTATTGTCCAGAACGCCATAAACGAGACCGGCGGCCGCTACAAGACTCACGCCGCGTATGTCCAGGACGACTGGAAGGTCAGCTCGCGCCTGACTCTGAACCTTGGCCTTCGCTGGGACCTCTTTGGCACGTTCTACGAAGTGAACAACCTGATGTCCTTCTTCAACCCGAACCTGCCCAATCCAGCCGCCGGGGGCCATCTGGGCGCGCTCCAGTTTGTCGGCAACGGCACCAACAGTTGCCACTGCCGCACTCCCGTCGAAACTCATTACAAGAACTTCGGCCCTCGCCTGGGAGCGGCGTACAGTCTTAACGACAAGACCGTCCTGCGGGCGGGCTATGCGATTATGTACGTGCACGCCGGTGGCGTTGGCGGGCGCGCCAGCTCACGCCAGGGAGTCAGCCAGCTCGGTTACACCGCCACAAACGCCCGAGTAAGCCCCAGCGCCGGCGTTCCGGCATATTACTGGGATAACGATGTTCCTCCCATCGCCCAGGCGCCGCCGTTCCTCGATCCCACTTACGGGACCGGTTTCATTACCGCGAATCCCACGGGCGTAATGAACCCCGTCTATGCCGACCCGAGGCTCGGCGGCAAGCCGCCGTACTACGTGAACTGGAACTTCAGTATTCAGCGCTCGCTCACCGCGAACATGACACTGAGCGTCGCTTACACCGCCAGTCTGGGCAAGTTCCTGCCTGGCACCGGTCCTGGTGGCGAGGCGGTTAATATTGCACCGCTGAAGTACCTGGCGCTGAAGTCGCTGCTCACAACCACGGCCACGCCCACCACAATCGCCCAGGCGCAAGCCATTTTCCCGGAAATCGCGTTGCCATTCTCCAATTTTGTGGGAACCATCGGCCAGATGCTCCGCCCCTACCCGCAATACAGCACCCTTGGCAACCCGTGGCTCAACCTCGGCCAGTCCAACTACCAGGGGCTCATGACCACGCTCAATCGCCGGTTCGCCAGCGGCTTTACCTTCACGGCGGGCTACACGTTCAGCAAGCAAATGGACAATCTGCTGGGCACCCCCCGGAACCCCTTCGACCGTTCCCTGGAAAAATCGCGGGGCGCCATCGACCACCGCCACGTGTTCACGGGCACCTACGCTTACCAACTACCCTTCGGCGCCGGGCACAGACTGAATCCAGGCAACGCCGTCGCGCGCGCGCTGGTCAGCGGCTGGACGCTTTCCGGAATCGTCAGCTTTGCCACGGGCTCGCCCCTGGCGATTGTCGGCACCGCTTGTACCAGCGGGGGCATTCTGGGCACCTGCATTCCCAACTATAATCCCGCGTTCAGCGGAAACGTCCGCATCAACGGCAACTACGGGGACGGCAACGTCTATGGATCCTCGCCAACCTCGTATTTGAACCGGACAGCGTTCGTCGCCCCGGCGGCATATACCTTCGGCAACCTGCCGAGGACCGGAGTCTACGGCCTCAATGCGCCGTTCAATTCGTCGGTGGACATCAGCGTGCGCCGCGAGTTCCGGATTCACGAGAATATCAAGTTCGCCATCCAGTGCGATGCCTTCAACGTGAACAATGCGGTCCGTTTCGGCGCGCCTGGACTTAACCCGGACCAGGCCAGCTTCGGCACGTTGACTTCGCAGGCCAATCAGCCGCGAAAACTGCAGTTCAACGCGCGCATCACGTTCTGATGGACTGGTATCAGTGGGGCAGGCCAGCGTCTTTCGTGGCCTGCCTGTTCCCCAGAAACGGGGACGGTAGGTTGCCGGCAATACCGGACATGGACGACCCTTACTTTTGGTGAGCAGGAACATCTGCCGCAGCCAGGAGTGTTCAAAATGCTGTATCCTGAAGCGTCGATTTGCTTTACAATGCGTAGACCCCGTGTATGCCGTAGGTTTTCAACAGGCTGCACATTTCGTTAGTGACCACCTCGGGGTTGAAAGGGGGTCGAACCTCCCGCACCGCGTCAATAACCGTGTGGTCGCCCTCCGGATGGGCAATTGCCATCGTGTAACTGTCCTGCCCGCTGCCCCCGGCCACGTCCACAAAGGCACGGCAGACGTAGCGGCTGTCATAGGCCCGCTCAAGGTAGTCGCCTACGCAGGCCTGGACGGCCTCGCGGCTGACGAACGTCTCGACATCGCGCCGGAACTCGGCCCCGTACTCAGCGCTCGCGGCCGGCTCATCCTCCTCGTATGCGGCCTCGATGATGCTGCAGTCAATAGATAGGTTCATGCTCCGCGTGCCGGCCCGCCACACCAGCACCGGATCGCCATCCTGGCCGTAGTGCTTCTCGTAGGCCTGCCACAGGGCGCCTCGCCTCGCATAAGGCGAACTGATGCACAAGAGCAGGCTACCGGGAATGGTCGCCAGCGCGGGCCGCAGAGCCGCGATAACCTCGGTGTCGGGATTCGCACTCTCATCGCTGCGCTAGAATGCGATCTCATCGCAGACGGCCGCCACGATGCTATAGCCGCGCACACTTCGGAAAGAGCATGTGTGAACCTCGATAACGACGCGGTTGCGGAGTTCAATACTCTCCTGCGTGCGGTTTACTACTTGTGCCGAAAGCGCCGGGATAAAATTAAAAAATCCGCCGATGTAACGCATTACCGTGCGAGTCTGCCGGCGGTCTGCTGCCATCACCATCACCGTGCCGAATTCACCCGGCGCCAGGCATCCCGAATAGTCGCGGAAACAGGCCACGAATACGGCCACGAACGCTGCCATGAGACTTTTCCCTCCGCGACGACCTACGCGTGAGCCATGCCTCCCGCGCCGCGACCGGGGGCACCTGAGAGCGTTTCGTGAACTCGCGGTAGACCTCCTGCTCCTTTTCGCTCATCGGCAGAGCGAACAACGCCCGCAGAAACACCCGCCAGGCCGCCCAGCTTTCACCGTGGAACCAGGGTGCGAAAAGATGGCGGCTCCCGAGTGCCTGAATGATAGATATGGCCGGTGGCACCGTCACTGCCCACCCTCCTCGACGATGCGCGCTGCAATCTCATGTAACGTCTGCGCCGGCTTCTCGGGCGACCGCAAACCCAATTCTGATAAGATCCGGTTCACCGTGTTCTCGCTCGATCTGAGCTCACGGCCGCCTGTTTTGCTGCCTGGTTCCGGCATGAAACTCATTAGGAAAATCCAGTTGCCGATCAGCAGGCGGATCTTGTCCTGCAAGGTGATCGGGCACGACTCGAAATCGTCATGCCCGCAATGCCGCGCATACTTGCCTTGCAGTTCGCGCGCTAGCCGACCCCAGCCGGTGCGGCTGTCGAGGGTTCCGCGATAGTAATTGGCCACCAGGTGATAGGCACCGTGCGTTATCGGGAACAGTTTGCGGCGCCGCCTGGGGTTGGGCAGCGGCTATGGACGAATCTTGCTATTCGTGAGCGAGAGCACGCAATCGCCGCATTGCCGGAGGTCTGTGAAAATCCCGTCTTCTGGAACGGCCCGATGGCGTATAATCCCGTCCGTCCAGGCGGCGTGATACGAAAGCTGACAGAATTCCCTTTGTCAGCAGCTGGAGGCAGCGGGTCTCGACCCAAAACGGCAGCTCATTCCTCCTATCACCAGAAGATCGCGAAGCCGAGTGTGGCCCTGGTTCCGGAGGTCTTCTGGACCGTGCCCGAAATGCAGGCCTTAACCACGGAGCCGCCGATGCCGATCAGCACGATGGCTGCGACTATGGTGATCACGTCGCGCGTGCTTGCGGTGACCTCTTTGGCGATCGTAGGAGCAAGCTTGCTGCCGCCGAACCAGACCGGGTAGCCCATCAGGAGGTAGCCCGCCGACAGCAGGACAAACGCAATCAGAAGGGCGCGCCGGGATCGGAGTACGTCCGCCATGCCAGGCGGTCATGCTATAGAAAGCCCGGTTCGATGTCAACTTGATGGGATTGCGATCTGCGGTCCAGCCAGTACAAGCGCTCAGGTCTCAAAAGCAGCCACGGATTACACGGATTCCACAGATTTCAAAAGGCGCTCCGTAAAACGATGTTTCTTGCTTTCTCCAGGATACAGGCAAAGACTCCGGCGTCGTTTGGTGCGTCTCGATGCGTTCGTGCCGCATGATTCTGGATTCGTGAAATCCGTATAATCCGTGGCTGCTTCTGGTTTTGTCTTTTTGTATTACCGAAGGGTACCTTGCTACTGTCTGAAACGCAGGATTGCGAACTGCAGAGCCGCAGCCCGCGCGCGTGACCGGGCATGCAGAGCTCCCAATGAATTCCCCGCATTGCGGACTGGGGGGCGGGCAAGTGGCGCTCATGCATCTTGATCAGGATGCCACCCTACCAAGGGAGGATTCGAAGTCAGCCTAACCTCCCATGTGTCTTAGCGGCTCTTCAGCGGGATGGCCGGGGCGCGAGTGAGTTCTTGCAGGCACCATCCTCTCAAACTCCGCGACAGTGCCCCGAATCCGTCCGAAAATATTTTTCCCAAGGTAGTCAGGTTTGATGCAAGGCGCATGGCTGCCTTCCACATGGCCTCCGGCTCCCGGCTACTTGCATGCAACGCGAACAAAACTCAGGTCACCCATGACGGTTTAGACTATCGTTCCGGGCCTCGCGAGCAGCTCGCCACCTGGGAGCGCCGCGCACCAGCGCGGCGAAGCATGACTCGACCCATTCGAGGCATCCGTGAGTTGAACGCCGGATCCTGCAACGCTTGCTGACGTGAGATCACGGCATTGAACAATCAGATTTATGTCTTCGAGAGGATGGGTGTTGATCCGATGGTATCGCCGTGGGGTGCCGACAGGCTACTGGAGAGTTTCCGCGAGGCTTGCGATCCTCACGGGCGCAAAACTGCCGGTAACCGAGATCCGTCTCTGGTTCTGCGCGCTGTTGCCTGAAGTCCGTCACCAGATCCTGAAGGGCAGGGACTTCGCGTCGAAATACATCTTATACGGCGCGACCTCGCCCATGGCATAAAACGGGAATAACTTCGAACCCACGCGGCCCCCGCTGGGGAACTCGACATGAAACACACCCTGGGGGGTGTCGGCAACCAGCCACTTATTGAGGTCCGCGTCCGTATCGGGAAGTCGAAAGTTCTGCGCATGGGCGAAAGCATCTAAAACATAAACCACCGGGCCACGGACAATGGCGACCCAGTTGGGGTGCTGCGCGTCGACGTGCTGCATCCGGAAGCGCAGTGGAATCCGGATTTCGATCCGGTCACCAGGATTCCACGTGCGCGCAATGGCAGCCCACGTTCCCGCGGAACAGGATACATCAGCGGGAGCGCCGTTTATCTTGACTGACACGTCGCGCGCCCAGCCGGGGACACGGAACTTGATCGCGAAATTCGCGCTCTGCTTGAGGCTGAGCGTCAGGAGGCTCGACTCATCCTCCGGATAGCGCGTCTCCTGGGTCAACCTGACATCTCCTTCTGGCCGGCTCCAGATCAATTCGGATGGCACAAAGAGATTTACATACAAGCCCGAGTCATCTTTGAAGTAAATGAGATTGTGGTAGTCCGCGACGCACTGAATCAAAGTTCCCGAACAGCACGTGTAGGTCTCCCGCTTGTAGATCTTCATGCCGCCCGAAATCCGATAGTCCGCGTAATAGAAGTTTTTGCCGCCGGTCGTAATCGGCAGTGCGGCCCCGACGCCGTTGTAGAGAAGCCGCTCGATCCAATCCCCGTAGCGAGCCTCGCCGGTGAATTGCATGAGATATCGCGACAGCTTGAAGCCTGCCCAGGAGCCGCAAATGGTTTCGAAATCATCCGGCCGATATTCCAAGGCCCGGCCGAGAGCGCCGTCCGAAGGCACGATGTGCTCAATGGGGCCGAATCCACCGGTCGCATAGCATTGTCTGGACTGCAGAAAATCGTACGCGTTCCTGATTATCCGAAGGTAGGCCGCATCCCCGCCGACGGCATAGGCCATGGCAGCGCTGCTGAATGTATTGACGTGGCTATAAGCATGGAGGCCATGGGCATCCGGCGGGTCCGAAGTCGCCGCAAACTTGTTCCAATATTGCGGGTACAGCCAAGCTTCGGCGAATGTCCTGTACTTCGGATCCCCGGTGAGCTGATATGCGCGAAACAGGTTTTCAGCGAGCGTGTACCACTCGCCCGGTCTGCCTGACCAGAGGTTTGGAGTGGCCGGCACGTTTGCCCGGTCGAAGTTTTTGACCGCCCAGCCCACGAGCTTCTCGAGCAGCAGGATGGCGTCAGCATGATCCGCGTACAATTGCATGTCCACCAGGCCGCAGACCAGCTTGTCGAAGGAATAGTGCCTCATGCCGCAATCTCCGTCGGACTTCACGGTCTTGGCAAACTCGGTTACCAGGCGCACCGCCTTTTCGCGCATCGCGCCGTCTCCGGTTGCGCGGTACATACGGGCCATCCCGCTCAGCCATTGGCCGAGGACGGTCGAACTGTTACGTTCACACCAGCCCCCAAGCGATTTCCCGGGTGCCGGCAGTCCGACGGCGGCGCGAAATCCCTTTAGGATGTCATCTTCGGATATTCCTGCGTAATAGTCCCGCGTGGCCTGGTACTGTTCCTTCCACCGGCTCTCGCCCAGACGCACGCCACGATAACCGAACGGCTCCAGTACAGTGCGGGGCGCGGCATCCTTATCCTGGATCGTCTCGCTCCTGACGGCCTGCGACAGCATCAAGGCAGCGGGCGGCACGGTCTTCAAAAACTCCCGGCGGGGCATATCGCTATTCATGATTATCCTTTCGCGGCAACACGCTGCCCATGGCTGCATCGTAGGCTGTTTTGTCAATAGTATCACTATGGGGAATGCACGAAAACCAGCATTAGTGTGCTTGTCACAACTTGCCAGGTGACCTCGGCGGTTTCAGGATGATAGCGCAGACGATCCAGGACGAAGGCTCGCCGAGCTGAGGATTGGATGGACCACCGTGAACGAACCCGGCAGCGACTGTGGGTCCTGGTGCCACAATGCTTGGGGTCGAGTCACGGGTTCCACAGGTCCTCCGTTCCCGGAGACGATTCGCAACCCGGCGCTCCAGGTATCAAACACGATGCGCCCGTCGTCGGTCCAGCTCCTTAGGCCGCAGAAAGACCTATAAAGCCGGGATTGCAGAAGATATGATGGTTCCCAGTAGATGAAAGAGGAGCCTATGAACCCCGCGGCGGCGGACTATTGGTGGCGCTCTGCATCGCACTCTCGAGCACTGGAGCCACGAGTGCAGTCGATATGCAGCGATCCACGTATCATGCGACTCTATTGGCGAGCAGACGTTGAATAAGTGCAGCGGACGCGAAAACATTCACGAGGTGACTAAACAATGCGCATGAGATTTGTTTTGACCCTGACGGTGCTTGCGCTGATTGCCTGCGTGCTTCACAGCATCGCGCCTTTGGCGGCACAGACGCCGCAGTTCCCCAGCGAGACACCGCAGAAATTTCAACCGACGAACGACAGCTTTGAGTACGTAAGGCGCGACGTGATGATTCCGATGCGTGACGGCGTAAAGCTGCATACGGTTATCCTCGTGCCGAAGGGCGCGAAGAATGCGCCGATTCTCCTGACGCGCACGCCCTATGATGCGACGGCGCTCACAAGTCACGCGCAAAGCTCGCACCTCGGCCCAATCCTGACTGGATATGACAACGCCACCGACGTGATCGTCGAAGGCGGTTACTTCCGCGTCGTCCAGGATATTCGCGGCAAGTACGGTTCCGAAGGGGATTATGTGATGAACCGCCCGTTGCACGGACCACAGAATCCGACGCCAGTCGATCACGCCACCGACACATACGATACGATCGATTGGCTGGTTAGGAACATCCCGGAGAGCAACGGCAAGGTCGGCATCCTTGGAATTTCGTACGACGGCTTCTTGCCTTTGATGGCGCTGGTCAATCCTCACCCGGCTTTGAAAGTGTCAGTGCCGATGAATCCGATGGTCGATGGCTGGATGGGCGACGATTGGTTTCACAACGGTGCGTTCCGCGAGTCCGGCATGAACTACATCTACGAGCAGGAAGCGTCCCGCGCGAATGACATTAAGTGGTGGACCAGCCACTACGACGACTATGACATGTTCATGCAAGCAGGATCGGCGGGCGAACTGGGACGACGCCGTGGGCTCGAACAGGTCGGCTTCTGGCGAAAACTGCTCGAGCATCCGAGTTATGATGCCTTCTGGCGCGATCAGGCAATGGATAAGATCCTTGCAGCCCAACCGTTGAAGGTGCCGGTGATGCTGGTCCACAGCCTATGGGATCAGGAAGACATCTACGGCGACATCGCGGTATACAAGGCCATCAAGCCGAAGGACACAAACAACGACAAGGTGTTTTTGGTGATGGGTCCGTGGCATCACGGTCAGGAGATTCGCGAAGGCAGTGCGCTCGGCGCTGTCAAGTTCAACAGCGACACGGCGCTCACGTTCCGCAAGGAGATTCTGCGTCCGTTCCTGGATCATTACCTCAAGGACGACGCGCCGAAGATGGACGTCGCCCCCGTGACGGCGTTTGAAACCGGAACGAACACATGGCGGCGGCTGCCTTCGTGGCCGGCCGGTTGCGCGAGCGGCTGCACGATAAGACCGACGCCGCTCTTTTTCAAAACCGGACCGAAGCTGAGCTTTGACGCACCAAAATCTGCCGGGCCTGCCTTCGATGAGTACATCTCCGATCCGGCGAAGCCCGTGCCTTATCGCGCCCGCCCGATCGACAACACGACATGGCGACAGTGGTTGGTTGACGATCAACGCGAAGCTTCTGGACGCCCGGACGTCGCGGTGTTCGTGGCCGATGTTTTGACGGTGCCGGTGAAGATCAGCGGCCAGCCGATCGTGAACCTGATCGCTTCAACCAGTGGAACTGATTCCGATTGGGTAGTGAAAGTGATCGACCTGTATCCCGATGAGGTCGCCGCCCAACCAGAGATGGGCGGCTATCAGTTGATGATTTCGGCAGACATCTTTCGTGGCCGCTATCGCGAGAGCTTAGAGACACCGAAGCCGATCAAGGCGAACGAGCCTTTGCTATACCGCTGGACCTTGCCGACGGCGAACCATGTTTTCCTGTCGGGCCACCGGATCATGGTGCAGGTCCAGTCCAGTTGGTTCCCGCTCTACGATCGCAATCCGCAGACGTTTGTGCCGAACATCTTCTGGGCCAAGCCTGAAGACTATCGAAAGGCGACGCAGCGGATCTATCACGCGCCCGGTCAGGCGAGCATGATTGAGTTGCCACTGGTGATAATGCCGTAAGCTCAATTCAAGTATAGATGCCGGAACGGACTGTCCTCGTCCTTTTTGACAGGTTCAGATCACTTTGCGGGGCAGAAGCGCTCCGAGGTGCATGGTCAGGTCGTAGACTGAAACGCCGGTCGCAGCGCTCAGGTCTTCGGGCCGCGAGCCTGCTTCCCCATCGAAGAGCGTGACAACCTCTCCCTCACAGCGGCGGATTATGCACCCACGAGATTCCACGATCAGTAATCTGTGAACGCATTCCCTGCACGGCCCTTCAATCAAGGACAGCAGCTGAGGCGACTCCACACACCTTTTTTGATCTGCGGTACTCCAAGGCAAGGAAGTACAATAGGTAGTACAGACGTCAGTTTAGCCGGTTGCCGGATGTCTATGCAGAGCATCACCCGGGAACTCTAACGAGGCGCTCCGGCGGACGCCAGCCGATCCGGACCATACCCGGGTGATTGAATAAGGTAATAGCAGATGCCAGGTTCAACTTTCCGAAACCCAGAATGAGGAGGAACCCCGCGATGCGTAGCACAATCAGCTTATTGGTGGCGTGTTGTTTGTCGATTTTCGGCGGCACAGCCTTGAATGCTCCCCAGGAAAAACCATTCACCGTCGGGACCGCGAAGGCACTCCGGGGCCATAAGGTAGCGGGCGCAATTGAGGTCCCGGCCGGCCGTGATGCAGCTTTGAGCATACCGGTTGTCGTCATGCATGGCGCGAAGCCCGGGCCGGTGCTCGCCATTGTCTCCGGTTTACACGGAACCGAGTATGCCTCGATCATCGCGGTGGAACGCCTCATTGACAGGATTGACCCGGCATCGCTATCGGGGACGGTGATTCTGGCGCCGCTCGTAAACGTGAACTCTTTCGAGCAGAAGGTCCCTCACCTCAACCCTGCCGACGGCAAAAACATGAACCGGATGTTTCCCGGGGATATAAATGGAACCCAGACCGACCGCGCAGCCTATCTCATTACCAAGCAGGTGGTCGAACCCTGCAATCACTTGATTGATCTCCATGGCGGCGATCTCGACGAGAGTCTGCGCCCCTACAGCTACTGGACCAAGACGGGAAATGAAAAACAGGACTCGATTTCCCGCGAGATGCTTCTCGCCTTCGGCCTCGATCACATCATCATTTCCACGGACCGCCCGAAGGATCCCACTGCATCGCGCTACCTCGAAAACACGGCGACCACCCGAGGCAAGCCCTCGATCACGGTCGAAGCCGGACACGCAGGCACGGTTGAACCGGAAGACATCGAGGTGCTCGCGCGGGGCTGTCTGAGCGTAATGCGATATCTCAAGATGCTTCCCGGGCAGCCCGAGCGCATCGAGCATCCGGTCTGGATTGAGAGCGTCGAGACGATTGCGAGCGAGCGGAACGGCATATTCTATCCGCTGGTCCGGCGCGGATCCTATGTGGCGGCAGGAATGGCAGTGGGATATCTGACCGACTACGTCGGGAATAAAATCCTCGAGTTCCGAGCTCCCGCAGCCGGCGTCGTCCTGTTCGTCCGTGCGATGCCATCAATGACAAAAGGCGAAACCATCGCGAACATCGGCATCGTCGCGCCGCCTAAGTGAAAGAGAGGGTCACCAGGAAAGGGTGCAGCCCAGTGGACGTCTCCTCAGTCCATTAGAATTAAAGCCTTTGAGATCTGCGTTCTGGCATTCATTTATGATTAGTTATGGTCCAAGATGAAAATGCGACGTGGATTGGTTGGAACGGAGCAATCGGGCGCGGCCGCTTTGCTCGGATCGGAGCCTCAGGCGGACTCTTGGCAATACGTTCCACCAGAAGTTGGAGAACTCGAAAATCCGCAGACAGCGATCCTTCGGATCGCACAAGATGTCAACCTGGCAAAGATCATCGAAGCTGCGGCTCAGCGAATCCCTACGGTTCATAGCATTCATCACGGGGATGCCCAACGAGTATCCATGCTTGAGGCGGAAAGCGTGCATCTCGTGATTACATCTCCACCTTACTGGACTTTGTAACGATACCGCGACGCTCCTGGGCAGATGGGGCATATCGAGAATTACGAGGTTTTCCTGGCTGAACTCGACAGGGTGTGGGAACGCTGCTTCAGAGCGCTAGTTCCGGGCGGAAGGCTAATCTGTGTCGTTGCTGACGTGTGCCTCTCCAGGCGGAAGAATGCTGGGCACCACACCGTCGTTCCACTGCACGCGTCAATTCGGGAACACTGCCGGAAGATCGGACTCGACAACCTCGCCCCAATTATCTGGTACAAGATCGCCAACGCGGCTTATGAAGTGGAGAACGGATCGGGTTCGACCTTCAGGCCCCTGGTCATTCCTGAAACAGAAGGGCAGTCCCCTGCGCCTCACCGCGGCTGTCCCGCAAGAAACCAGGCGCTCACCGACTGCTAACAGCCAAAAACAAGACGGAGCTGCCGGCCCCGGAACTACTCCTGGGCCGAGTTGATGAAAAGAATATTGGACGCTCGGCGTGAAGGTCCGTACTGCCCCCCATTGCGCCGGGTCGTTCGGCTCCGAGATCCGATAATAAAATCGATCCTCGGGACCATGTTTCGCATAGAGGGCCAGGATACGCCCATCCGGCCGCGCCAGGAACACGGGCGAGTTGTGGTCATCGTGCTGGAGGCGGTCATGGAGTTCGAAGCGGGTGCTCCTCCCGGTCTTGATGTCGTAACTGCAGACTTCGACATCGCCCTTTCGCGAGGCGTCGGTCTTCCCTGCGGCGATGGTCCCGAGGACGATTTTGCCGTCGTGAACGATGACGCGTTCATCTTGAAACCAGCACCAACCGCCGTCGTCGTTGAATCGGATCAGTTTCCCCACCGCTTCATCCGCGGCGAAGCCGGCCGCAGCTTGAAGGGAAGTCAGCAGGATCGTGAATAGAACTCCGAGCATTCTTGGCTCCTCCCTGTGTGGATTCGACCGCTCTCAGCACGCTGCCCCAACGCCATCCTCTATTTCTGCGGAGCGGTTATGGGTGTGACGACCATGACAAACATCAGGACCAAAAATATCAATGCCAGCATGGGAAACACGTACCAGGATACACGGCTGAACACAGACGGTGCGATAGTTCGTCCTGTTCTGATTGCCCGGTCTTCCAGAGGAGCGCCCACGAGGAGCATCCCCAGCAAGGCGGCAAAACAGGAGGAGAGGACGAAAGTCACGGCTGCAGCAATATCCGCGATGTTAACGTCAGCAAATCCGAACAGCGCCTGGATGAATCCCATCAAGGAGCCGATGAGGCCGGTCACGGCAAAAGCCATCGACAGCGTCGGCCCCGAGTAGGATCCGCCGACAAAAAGCATCAGCGCCAGCGTTCCTCCCAGGACCACGAGCAGCGACGGCCAGTAGACAATCCACTGCAGCGTACCCCACACCTCGGGCAGGGAAGGCTTGAGGATAGTCGATGCCAGGACTGAAAAAAACAAGACATACCCGATCGCGGTGCCGTACCTCCAGCCGGGGCGTCCGCCCGACATCGGCGTATCGCTTCTCTCCGCGTTTGGCGCCGGCGCCCGGTTTTGCAGCTCTCCTGTGAGTTTCCAATAAGGGACAAAGCAGACAACCGCCAGCAAGACTCCATAGAACGTGGCCAGAAGGGATCGAGCCATCGCGTTTGTGACCGACCGCAGGCCGCCTACCTGATCCGCCATGGCAATCACAAGGTTCAGGATGCTTCGCAGCACGCCGAGCATCCAGACACCGCGGGCGGCGGCTTCCCAAAAAAGTGCCGACCGTCTGATCTCTGCGTCGCTCCCGGGAAATCCCGCGGCATGCGAAAGCGCGCGCCGGATTTCGGCGCCCGGAAAACTGATCATCACCAGCGCAACCCCGCCCGCCAGGACAAAGAGTAATCCAGAGGGATCGAAGAAATTGGCTGATTTCCCCGACATGATCGCAGCCGCCGCCACAAGCACCAAAACCAATATCCTACCCAGGATGAGAAAGCGTGTCTCTCCGGAATTCGTGGATGACATGTTGGGTAGCCCTCCTTTCCGGGCTGAACCGTTTCAGTGATTGACGCAAATGGCACCTGGTTAAGAGTGACCGCAATCACCTGTCAGTGGCGCAAAATCCGGTGTCTAAGCCCCAAAGGGGCGGAACAGGAAAGCCCAGGGGGTGACCCCTGGGGTCATGAGCATCCGGGATGTCAGCCCTGAAGGGGCGACACAGCCTGCGTCGCCCTTTCAGGGCTGGTTCGCTGCTCTGCGGCCGTTCCCAGAACTTGCGCCCTGGGCTATGCTGCTGGACCCTTTCAGGGTCCCAATTGAACTCCTTATAAGCGCCATTCATGATTGACCCGTTACTTCCCGGCTGAGAGCCCGGGGATCATCAACTCCTGTGGGATCGGTTGATTCCAGATGAACCGAACCTCCATGAAATATACCCTCTCCTTGCCTGTCCGGCCGGAATCCGGCAAAGACTTTTTGAGGGTCGCCGGCAGATATGTTCTCTCGTCGACTGTAATTTCAATAATCTCCTGATCTTCCCGTCCGACAAGCAGGAGCTCATTCGGACCGGCTCCATCCTGACGCTCGGCTTGTTTTAATCCGAATCTCTCATCCATGCGCTGCGCCAGGATCGCCGGCGTAAGGAAGGCCAGGGCCGGCTGCAATAAGGGGTCCTGGAGCGTGGTTGCGCCCATCGTCGGAGGCAGTGAGCTCCGGGCACGGCCGGCAATCGAGACAGCCCCATTTGAGATCCACAGCGTCTGTTCCGTCCTGCCGCCTGCCGCAATGTCTACACGTGTGGCGCCGGGCAGTCCCCAGCGCACGCGATAATGCCGGATTTCTCCCCCGGCGCCCTGTATCTGCATGGCGCAATCCATGGAGGTCGCACGATACAGGCGCTCGGATATGGCAACCACCACTTTCAATCTCGATATGGAGTGCGCCAGCGCGCTTTGATACCCCCCAAGGTGCATCACGCTGCCGAGAAGCATCAAGACCACGGATGAGAAGGCCAGAATTTCCTTTCGGAACGCCCAGCTCACCCAGCGCCATCGATCCAGCGAATGCCATTCCCCCTGCCGGGCGCGAGGTTCCTCCTCAGTGATGCCTTCAGGCCGGTCAATGATACGCCTGAGGTTGAAGAAGTGCCTGCTCATCCTGGCCTCTACCTCGGGCGGAAGATCGTCCTTGAGAGCTTGCTTGACCAGAGCGTCCATATCAGGCCCGCCGGTTTTCGTTTTGTTCATTTGCCTGCCTCCTGCGAGTAACTCCGACACATGGGAGAAAGCCACTTCCTGAGCTGTGCGCGGCCCTTGGAAACATGGATCCTCACGGTCACTTCGCTGCAGTCCAGCGCGCGCGCGATTGCATCAAAAGGCTCTTCGTGGATGAGCCGCATCAACACGGCAAGAGCCCTCTTCCTGGGAAGCCGGCGGATCGCCTGGTGCACCTGTTCCTCGAGTTCTCTTCCTTCCAGATCCTGAGCCGCGCCGTGATCAAGGGTTGCAGGGACATTGTCCGCCTGCGACAGGTCCGTGTGGCGAGGCATCCGTTCCAGTCTGCGCAAGGAGTCATACGCTGCGTTCAGGCAGATCTTCAGGATCAATGCCGGAGGATTGGGGTGCTGGCGGACCTGATGGCGCTTTTTCCAGATGACGGCCAGCGCATCCTGGAGACTGTCCTCCGCCAGATCCGCGTTGCGCACGATCCGCCAGATGGAACGCATCATCCTGGCTTCCAGGGGCGCGATCAGCTCATCGTAGATCGTCCTGTCGTCCGTCACAAGCCTCTCCGCGCGGAATTTCGGACTCCCGCCGTCATCCATGAGTCCTGCATTGAGAGACGCCGCGGATGCCATTGTTCCCCCAATAGAGTAACCGTTCAAGCAAATGGTTTTGTTTACTCATTGCGTCGGGTCTGAGCGCATAGCTCCCGGACCGCCTGCGACCGCCCTCCCGGTCCTGGAAAAAGAGCGCCGGAATAAACAAAACGGAGGAATCACACGGTTACTATGTCGAACAAACCGGACCGGCATGACGAAGCGTGAACTGCGTACTTGATATTTCACTATGAGACGGCAGGAGCCAGAAGACCGGAGTCAGAAGCCAGGAGTCAGAATATTCCAATGCATACCGAGGCCCGCCGGAGAATATCGGGGCGAGTCAATTTCGAAAGATCCGCTACATCTTCTGGCTCCTGATTCCTGACTCCTGTCTTCTGATAAAGATAGTATTCTCATCATTTTCGACAAAACGGTTTCATTACTAAGTGGAGGATACGATGAAGACCAGAATTCTGATGATTATGGGTATCACGCTGAGCCTGCTTTGCGCAGGCCGGCCGATGGCGGCAACGGATGTCGCCGCGATCGACGCCAGGATCAAAATGGCTGCCGACATACTGCTCGTGCCGCCAGACCGCCAGGGAGACGTTAAAAAGGGATTCATATTCCTCATGGAGGCAATCGCGATGTCGGCTCCCGACACCAAGTTCCCAAGCGAATTTGGGACGAAGATCGTCGCCGCCAAGCAGATTTTCGAGAGTCAGTCCATCGTGGAGGTAAAGGGAGCCACGCTGCTTAGAAGTGCCTGGCAGCTGATCAACGCCGGCAAGGAATTCCAGATGCCCGCTAGTGTAT
>CAYGWQ010000023.1:0-26127 GCA_964353465.1 uncultured Acidobacteriota bacterium
GGTGGAGCTGCCGCGAGGGAGTTCTGAGACAGTCTCGGCGGCCGGGGCCTACTGGCTGGCTTGGTAGAGCAACTCGTGCCCTTTGATAGAGGCATCAACCACGGCGCCGGCCGCTGCACCGATGCCGCCGCCGACCACGGCGGCTCCGACTAAAACCGCCGGGCCACCGTCATCGCCCCAATAAACCGGCCCGCTGGTCCTGGCATTCGCATATGCAATTAGGCTTATCACACCTGCTGCCGCACTTATTACCGTGCCGATCAACGCGCCGTTGCACAGCCGGTCGCGAACTTTGGCGGCCGTCCTGAGGCTCTGGACCATCGATTTGGCAACCGTCCGCTCTGGTTCACCCAGCTCGGCAATGACAATCGCATCTGGCCCAAGTCTCTTGAAGGCGCCTTCCAGCCGATCGCCTGCTTTCAGTTCGACAAGAATTTGAGTTCCCGGTCGGAGGCTCGCCATCTTTTCCCAGCGACCCAGAGGGACCTGCCCTTGCAGCGGCGCGGCCACGAGCATTGCGATACCCAGTATGGCGTAGATTCGTTGATTCCTCATGTTGTCGCCTCCACGTCCAATACTGTCGATCAGCAATCGCCCATTTTGATCGGGCTTCTGCCGGATAATGCGCGAAATGGCGAGGAATCAGCTCACTTAGGCTGGAATGGCACCCGGTGAGCGGATCAAACAGACCGGGCGGCGGTTTTTCCGGCCACCGGACACCGAGAAGCATTGAGCAGGGATAGCCGGGATTCGTCACAACGCAAGCCCCGTCCGGCGAGACCGTCTCAAAACTCGCACTATGACTTTTTGTGCCGGATTTTAGGCCCGCAGGGCCGGAATTGAATAGGCCCGGCCGTAAGGCCGGGATAGGCCATGGGCTCGAAATGAGCACCGAAGGTGCGGCACAACGCCGGCCGCTCCATGAAAACGGCATTTCGAGCCAATGTTTTATCATAATTGCCGCGAGTGCCGCGCCTTTGGCGCTCCATTTCCCTGGGAATCCCTTCCCGGCCTTACGGCCGGGCCTATTTACTGTCGGGCCTTCGGCCCTCGGGACCAATCGCATTCTAGTTTTAAGACAGGCTCGCCGGCCGGGGCCTACAGGGTAAATCGCTGCCGGAATTACTGAGGCCGGAACATTTCCAGAATCTTATCCTGCGGCAGCCGGGCACCCTGGAGGGCAGCGTGCCTCTCCTTTACGGCGGCTTCGTAAGTCGGTGTCGGATTCGGATTGCGGTAGAAGACTCCGGTGTAGAGTTTGGTTCCGTAATCCTGGGCCAGGTCCATAGCATGCAATCGGTCGGTGGAATCATGCCCCAGCTTCTCGAGGCTCTGCATGATCTCCCGGTGCGCTTTGATCTGCGAATTCGGCTCCCCATAGGTCACGCAGGGCGATTGGACGTTGATGAAAGCGAAGCCGGGGAAACGGATTCCTTCCTCGATGATCGATGCGAGCGCATCCATATCCGCTGGTGTGCCCTGGGCCACGAATTGAGCTCCATATCCCAGAACGTAGAGCAGAGGATTGACGGGTCCTTCCAGGCTGCCGAACGCGGAAGACACCGATTTAAGCCCGCGCGGCGAGGTCGGCGAAAGCTGCCCTTTGGTAAGGCCATAGATCTGGTTGTCCATCACGATATACGTCATATCGATATTGCGGCGGATCGTGTGCGCCACATGGCCGCCCCCGATGGAAAAACCATCGCCGTCACCGCCGGCCACCAGCACAAGCAGTTCGGGATGTGCCAGCTTGATGCCCTGGGCGATCGGCAACGCGCGGCCGTGCACGCTGTTGAATCCGTATGCGGTCGTGTAGCCGGGAATCCGGCTCGAGCAGCCGATGCCCGAAACAAAGGCGATCTCGTGCGGCGGCCTGCCGATATTGGCGAGCGCACGATAGATGGCGCTCACTACGCCGAAATCCCCGCACCCGGGGCACCAGATCGGTTTGAGGTCGCTCTTGTAATCCTTGGCAACGTATTCCTGCTCTGATTTGCCTGCACTCATGATCGCTCGCCTTTCTTCTCTTAACCTCGTTTTGCACTGAATCGCGATATTCCCGGCCGTGGCAGCGCCGGGCGTGCTCCGCTGACTTTCCAGAATGTCACCGCGCCTGCCCTAGCTCCTGCCGCAAAATGCTTTCCGAGGCCTCGCGGCAAAGCCCTGGAGGGGCCGAAAGATATTAGCCGGGGGCGCAAGCCTCCGGATAGGACGTTGCATTGAAGGAACCCCGGCAGGGGTGAAAGATCCTTGTTAACAACATTTTTCTGCCACCCCTTCAGGGTTCGACGCTGCTCCGACCCAACCCCGGGCTTGCGCCCGGGGCTATTCTCTCTCCAACCCTCCGGGGTTTAGCTCACTAGCGGAGCGAATATCACGACAGAATCTACCCTAACTCCGGCTCCGGTTCATTGGACACCAGGCGCTGCAACGATCGCAGCATGGATCTCAGCCGCTCGAGTACCTCAACCGCAAGGATGGGATTCGAACCGCTCTTGGCCAGGGATTCCGTCCGGGAAGGGACATCCACATACATGCGGATTAACCGGTACAGCTGTCCCTGGTGGGACTGTTCCACCACGAGACCCATCTTCACCGATGCAAAGAACTCCTGGTATACTTCCTCCGATACTGGAAACAGGAGTTTCGGAATCAGCAGCTTTACCTTCATGCCTTCCGCCCGGGCCAGGCGCAGGGCCTCCATGGCCACACCGGCGACGCTACCCCAGGAAATCAGTGCCATCGGCGCATCTGCATCTCCCTCGATCACGAAGAGATCGCGCCTTGTCTTCAATGGCGTGAGCTTCCGGATGCGCTTCTCATTCATCCTGGCGTGGATTTCTCCCTTTGCCGTGGGCGCACCTGCCTCGTTGTGCTCGATACCGGAAGCCAGGTAGTTGCCGCGCGCCATGCCGGGACTGCTGATAGGACTGATGCCGGTTTCTGTAATACGGAAGCGCGCATAGTTCTCCAGTTCCTGTTCCGTGGGGCGGCGCCGCTCGATGAGCTTGAAGGCCGAGGTGTCAATGGGATTTACCGTTTCCTTCCGGTGGCCGATATCCTGGTCGGAGAGAATGATCACAGGCGTCTGGTAGTGTTCCGCGATGTTGAACGCCTCCACGGTGACACCGAACGTGTCGGCAACGCTCACGGGCGCCAGGACCGGGCGCAGGCAGTCCCCGTGCGCTGAAAAAACGGCCTGGAACAAATCGGACTGTTCGCTTTTAGTCGGGATTCCCGTGGAAGGACCGCCCCGCTGCACGTTGACGCATACCAGCGGGAGCTCCGCGATGGTTGCCAGGCCCAGGATTTCCGTTTTCAACGACATCCCCGGCCCGGAAGTTGCCGTTAAAGCCTTTACGCCGGCAAACGAGGCGCCGACGACCGCGCCAATGCCGGCAATCTCGTCTTCAGCTTGCAGAAGTGTGCCGCCGTACTTCCAGATTTCGCGGCTGAGGAAATGCATGATTTCGGAAGAGGGAGTAATAGGATAGCCGCTGAAGAATTTGCATCCGGCAAAGAGGGCGGCGGCCGCGCACATATCGTTGCCGTCCGCGAGAAGCTTGGTGCCCGGCCCGTCTATCGCCGGACTCATCCGCAGATCCGCGGCAAGCGGATTCGCCTGGGCGTATTCGATGCCGGAGTTAAAGGCGCGCTGGTTGGCTTCGAAAACCTCAGGTCCCTTCTTGGCCAGCTTCTTCTTCAGGCCGGCAAGAATGGAATTCGGGGCCAGGCCGAACCAGCCCGCCAATAGGCCCAGCACCACCGCGTTTTTGGCTCTGTCCGTCCCCGCAGCCTTGCGGGCCATCTCTCCGATCGGAATCGGGAGCACCACCGCAGGCCTCACCCCTTCGAGGGGAAGCTTGTCCGGCGCAACGCCGGTCTTGCTCTCGTAGATCATGATCGTCTCGCCCCCCACGGGAAGCTCGGCGCCGAATCTCAGAAAATCCTCCCAGTTGAGAGCCACGGCCACATCGAGCACGCCGCCGGAATTCAACACTTGGCCGGTGGATACGCGCAAGCGGCAGGACGACTCGCCGCCTCGAATCTGCGGCCCGAAGCTCTTCGTCATAACCGCGTGATAGCCTTCCAGCGCAGCCGCAGTAATGAGGAATTCGCCCGCGGAAACGATGCCGTCTCCCCCCGAGCCCGCCATGCCGATGATCAGATCATTTCTCATAGTTTCCTTTTCTGCAGGATGCCTGCCTGCGCCCGCGCGCGGCTGACAGAACCCGGAAAAGCGGATCCGTCGCAACTGCGTGCGGGCATACCTCCAAAAAGGGAGTAATCTTACCAGATCATGGCCCGGCACTTCCATGCAGCTTACGCAAAAGCCTGCAGTTCAGACTCCACGGCCAGGCTGCGCTCAGGCTCCGGTCCGGCGCCTTGACATCCATGCTTCCAGCAATAACAATTAATGCCCGGGCATGTTTCCGGGCGGATATTCTCGTGAGGATCTTGTATGAGCGTGCAAGTCGATTTCGCCAATCTGAGTCTTAAGGATGCCCTGGATCTCGCCATTCTCATCGAAGAAGAGGCCAAAGAGCGGTATGAGGAATTCTTCGACCAGATGACCCTGCACCACACACCGGAGGCGGCGGAATTCTTCCACACCATGGTCGGCAATGAAGCCAAACACCAAGCTGAATTGACGACCTGGCGGCAATCGCTTTTCCAGGATGCGCCGCGCATGGTGAAACGCTCGCAGCTATGGGATGTCGAAGCCCCCGACTACGATCAGACGCGCGCATTCATGACCGCACGCGAGGCAATGGGAGTCGCCCTCCAGTGCGAGATCAAGGCGTATGACTTCTTTGCCGGAGTCCTCCCGCACATCAAGGATCCCGAGGTGCGCTCTCTGTTTGAGGAGCTGCGCGACGAGGAGATGTTGCACCAGGACATAGTCCGCAAGGAACTCAAGAAACTTCCCCCGGATCCCGGAATCGATCCGGAAATCTTCGTCGACGAACCCACTGCCCAGTAAGCAAGCGAAAAGGAGACATTCCGCTTTTTGTGGTTGTTTAGCCCAGGATCAGAATGTAACCACGAAGGCCTCGAAGACCTCTAAGAAAAACCTTTGAAGTCTTCGTATTGCACTAACCCGCATTATTCATGAGCGTCGTTCGCATACGAATGAAAAACAGTGCGTGGTGCCGGGAATCGCTCATGACAGAAAGCCTTCAGGACACGGAAGAACACGGGCAGGACTTTTGCCGCCATCTTGTTCAGGTGCAGACTGTCGAACGCTCACGCAAGCTGGCATCATCCACCGAACTTCCTTTGAAGCGCTCGACAGTCTGCACCTGAACAAGATGGCCAGCGCGCAGCGCTGGGCCCTTCGGGCCGGCAAAAGCCCTGCACACGGATCCGGTCCGTGTTCGTCCGTGTTTTTCCGTGTCCTGAGATGTTTTGCGATCCTTTCTTCATGAATAAAGCAGGCTAAGGTCACCTTGCCGCTTCCGCAAGGGCGGCCTGTTAGAGGTCTTTGAGGTCTCTGTGGTTCAGTTTTTTGAGAGGCAAGCCGGATAAAGCGGAATAGCCCCTGTTCGCTACTCCCGGAAACGCCACAGGAGCCGGTACTCCTCATTGCCCTTGTACCAGCGGCTTTTCGGGTCCTCGATCAGTTTTTGCCAGCCCGGTTCCGTCAATTCCTTGAAACGCTCCGCGTAGTTGTCGATCCACTGGACCACCGAGGGATTGCGAATAATGTCCTCCGCGCGTTCGTGTCCCTGAGGCACGACATATTCCTGCACGAGCCCGCGCAGGACTTGAGGATTGTCAATGATCATGCAGGGCCGCTTCAGATTGGCGGTCTCGTTGAACGGGAATGCGCGCCGAACGGCCCGGAAAAAGGGCGAGTTGGCGGCTTCCAGGAGCGACTTGTCCCGGATATTGTCCACGCCGAAATGAGCATACACGCAGGGTTCGATCCGACCCGAATTGAGAATGTGCATGTATTTTCGTCCGCCGGCGAGACATCCGCCGACAATCGCCCCATCATTCCAGAAGTCGGCCATGAACATCGGGTAGCGCTTCCTCAACTCGGCAACCTTCTGCCCGCAGCGGATCCGTTGCTCCGGGGTCGGCACCAGATCGAGGATGGGATCCTTGCCGACGGGCATGAACATGAAGTACCAGGAGAATAGTGCCCCCTTCTCGGTGTAGAACTCGACGAAAGCGTCATCCGTAACGAGATCGATATTTTCCCTCGTATAGGTCACGCTGATGCCGAAGATCACTCCATATTGCCGCAGCAAGGTCATGGCATTCAGGGCCTTCTCGTACACACCCGGGCTGCGCCTGTTGTCCGTATGCTCCTTGTAGCCCTCGACGCTGATCGCTGGAGCGACATTACCCAGCCTGGCCAGAGCCTTTGCCGTGGATTGATCCAGAAAAGTGCCGTTGGTAAACGTGAGGAAGAACATGTCCGGGTGCTTCTTGAACAATCGCAGCAGGCTGTCCTTCAATAAATAGGGCTCCCCCCCGGAAAGCACGACAAAGTAGGAACCCATCTCCTTGCATTGCGTCAGAATGCGATCCATTTCGGATTCATTGAGTTCGCCGTCCTTGGAGTACAAGGCTGAGTAACATCCCGCACATTGAAGATTGCAGCGCATGGTGGGGCTTATGACGACAAAGAAAGGCACCCAATAGTCCTGCTTGCGGAGTCGAGTCCGGATGTGGCCGCCTTTTGCGATCCAGTTGACGCCAAGGCTTTCGATCAGCCTCCTCTTATGGGTACGATTTGCGTTCCTGCCGACATGCAGCAGCAGCTGAGCGAGACCCGTGCCTTCCTCCATGTCTCGCGCCAGGCGTTTGAGAAACGCTTTCAATCCCCAGTTCTGAACGCAGAATCTTTCCAGTGCCAGAAGTTTTTTCAGGTCGTTTGGATCTCCAGTCAGGCAGCGCGAGATGCCTCTGACAGCAAGCTTGGTGAGTATCTGCTTTCCAAATGACATGTCGGCCTGCCTTTCGGCGTGACGGCATTGAGCGAGTTGCTTTTCGTTGCCTTGGATGATAAGGCGGGATCACGGGCCTGCACAACATCAATTCGAGAGGATAATTCCCATCGCCGCGCTTTGCTGAATGAGCGATGGGGCGTAAGATCTGAAACTGACGCCGGATAATTAAAAAGGAGAAGATTGCGCAATGGAATACGTGCGAATCGGATCAACAGGCTTGAAGGTTTCGCGGCTTTGTCTCGGGGCGATGACCTATGGATCGAAGCAATGGCGCAAATGGGTGCTCGATGAAGAGGAGAGCCGCCCGTTCATCCGGCACGCTCTGGAGCTGGGCATCAATTTCTTCGATACGGCCGACATGTATTCGCTCGGCGCCAGCGAAGAAGTGCTTGGACGCGCTCTGCGCGACTTTGCGCCCTCGCGTGACAAGGTCGTGATCGCCACCAAGGTCTTCTTCCCCATGGGCGATGATCCCAACCAGAAGGGCTTGTCCCGGAAGCACATCCTGCACGCAATCGACGACAGCCTGCGGCGGCTGGGCACCGACTATGTGGACCTTTATCAGATCCACTGCTTCGACTACGAGACGCCGATCGAGGAGACCCTGCACGTGCTCGACGAGGTGATCAAAGCCGGCAAGGCCCGCTGCATAGGGGCTTCTTCGATGTTCTCCTGGCAGTTTGCAAAAATGCTCTACACGGCGGATCGCCTGGGACTGACCCGTTTCGCGACCATGCAAAACCACTACAATCTGATTTATCGCGAAGAAGAGCGGGAGATGATTCCGTTGTGCCTGGGAGAGGGGATCGGCCTCATTCCCTGGAGCCCGCTGGCGCGCGGTTTCCTGGCCGGTAACCGGCGGAAAGAGGACTACGGAGAAACGGTTCGAGCGAAAATCGACGACTACGCTCACAGATATTATTACCAGGATTGCGACTTTGCCATTGTCGAGCGTCTCGGTGCAATCGCAGGAAACCGCGGCGTTTCCAACACGCAGATCGCCCTGGCATGGATTCTGCACCAGCCCGGCATTTCCGCGCCGATCATCGGCGCCAGCAGGATGAATCATCTTGACGAGGCGATCGCGGCTTTGGATATCACCCTGGATGCAGACGAACTCAAGGCGCTGGGCGAACCGTACCGGCCCCACCCCGTGCTCGGGCATTTCTAGGGAGCTGGAAATCCCTTCGCACCGCCTGCGGCAGCTCAAGCGCCACAAGAGCCTCATCTGGAAAAGCGGGATCATCTTCGGGGCGTGCGGCGGCCGGTGCTCGTGCCGGCAGGCGGGTCGCGAGGCTGACAAATGATATATCAGTAATTTGTTGACATTCCCCGTCCACCCGTTTTAGCATGTCGTTATTCTAGAGATCCTGGCCAACAGTTCGGGGCCGACTTTGTGCGGCGTGTGATTGAACGGCCAAACATTGGTCCCAAAGGATTTTCAGCCCGCGAGAAGGGCGGGGCTCATTATCGCGCACAGGAGGCAAATTTTCATGAAGACATTTGCAGCTTTTTTGGCGGCGCTGGTCATGCTCGTGGGCTATGGAGTCGCCCAGACCACAAATGCCAGCCTTGCCGGTACGGTCACAGACGCCAGCGGGGCCGTGGTCCCCGGTGCATCTGTAAGCGTTACCGGAATCGACACCGGTGTCGTAAACAAGACCATAACCAACGACTCCGGAGCTTACCAGTTTGCCAGCCTGCAGCCTGGCAAATACCGGGTTGTTGCGGAGATGGCGGGATTCCAGAAGGTCACCTATGACCCTGTCGAGCTGAACGTCTCGGCGAATGTGAGGCTTAACTTCAAGCTGCCCGTGGCGGGCGCAATCACTACAGTGGAAGTAAGCGCGGCGGCGGAATCGCCGCTGCTGACCGCCAGTTCGGTCGTCGGCAACGTGATCCGGGGACAACAGATCCTGGATCTGCCCCTCATTGACCGGAGTGCCGCAAACCTGGCCATCACCCAGGCTGGTTTTTCGGGCGGCCTGGGGGAAGGCGTCAACGTGGCCGGAGGCTCGACGCAGTCGCTGGTGATGACGCTCAACGGCATCAACGTTTCCAATACCCGGCTCAACCGGGCCGGCGGGGTGGAGTCCTTTCAGTTCAGCCAGACGGTCGACATGGTGGAGGAGGTCAAGGTCATCACCAGCCCGGCCGATGTGGAATCGGGGGGACGCGCGTTGGGGCAAGTGCAGATGGTCGTGCGTTCCGGGACCAATGAATTCCACGGCAGCCTGGTGGATGGGATCCGCAATACCGCCTTCAACGCCAACACGTTCTTCAACAATAAAGACGGTCTTCCGCGGACGGACCTGAAGCGCCACCAGTTCGCCGCGCGGATCGGCGGGCCGATCCGCAAGAACAAGACTTTCTTCTTCTTCCTCTATGACGGCAACCGCCAGAGGACGTCGGACACGACAAACAGGACCGCGTTGACGGCGACGGCCCGGCAGGGAATCTTCCGGTTCTTTCCGGGCGTGCAGAACGGCAACATAAACAGCACGGTGCCGACGGTCGATGCCAGCGGCAATCCCGTCAAGCCGCCGTCGGCGACGGGGGATCTGCAGACGGTCAGCATCTTTGGCAGAGACCCGAATCGCATGACGGCCGATGGCACGGGCATTGTCAAGAAGTTCCTGGATGAGGTCCCGCTCCCGAACAACTATTTGGTCGGCGATGGATTGAATACGGCCGGTTATCAGTGGCAGGTGCCCTCGTTTGCCGACAAGGACCAGTTCACCTTTAAAGTGGATCACTATATCACCACGAACCATCACCTGAATGTCGTGTATACGAGAGAAATGAACGACTATACCAGCACGGGGCAGATCTACCCCAAGTTTCCGGCGGTTGGCATCAGCAATGTGCGCACCTGGTTCGTCTCGCTGGGCCTCACTTCGACGATCACGCCGACCTTGCTCAACGATTTCCGCGCCGGATTGCAGCATCCGAACATTGACCAGGTAGGCGGCACGCGGGCCTATCCAGAAGTGTATCCCTCCATCAACGGGATGCTCTATACGCCCGGATTTTCCACCTTTACTTCGCCCATTCCCGGGAATATCGATGCCGGGCTGATAAACCCTGTGTACACGATTGCGAACAACGTTAGCTGGCTGCGCGGCCGCCACTCCTTCAAATGGGGCTTCCAGTGGGACGCCATGGGGTCCAACTCCTTTAACATCAACAACGGAGTCGTGCCCTCCGTTAGTTTCGGCGCAGGCAGCGTCGCGATAACCGGCATCAGCTCGATTCCGGGGATCGGCCAAAACCTGAGCCTGGCGCAGAATCTGCTCACCGACCTCTCGGCCTCGGTTGCGTCGGTCAACGAGGGATTTGCCGTTGCCGACGGCAGGAACCCCGAGTATCTCATCTACCCCAACCGGCGGGCCTGGCATCAAAGGGACCTCAGTTTCTTCTTCAAGGACGATTTCAAGGTGACACAGAACCTCACTATCAACTATGGGATTCGTTGGGATTGGACCGGCGTGCCTTGGGATAGTTGGGGACGCACGCCGGCGCCGGTGAACGGCTTTGGCGGCATGTTCGGCATTTCCGGCACGGATTTCAACGCTCTGTGGCAGCCTGGTCTTGCGAAAGGCGCCCTCATGCAAATCCAGACCGTGGGCCCGCACTCGGCAAATCCGGACAAAGTGATTTACAAAGACTTTTACAAGGGTTTCGCGCCGGCGATAGGCTTCAGCTGGTCGATTCCCTATTTCGGCAAGGACAAGACCGTGCTCCGCATGGGGTACGGGGTGTCGCGCCCGCGGGCGCAAAGCTTCCTGGGTATTGACGGCAGCGTATCGACATTCGGCACCGATGAGACGTTCGCCCCAACCACGATCACCTATTTGAACGGTGTCAGCCTGCCGCTGGTGCCAACCAGAAAACCGCTGGACCTGGTTCCCTTGACCGACCGCAACCAGAGCTTTTCGAATTATGAGCCGAATTTCGTGCCGCCGCTCGTGCAGAATTTTAACGTCTCGCTGGAGCGGCAGCTCACATCCACCATGACGATATCATTCCGCTATGTCGGCAACATGACCACGCACCTGACCAGTGGAACCGCTATAAACGCCGCCAACATCTTCGAAAACGGCATCCTGGACGCGTTCAATACCACGATCGCGGGAGGAAGTGCGCCCTTGTTCGACAAGATTTTCATGGGGCTGAACGTGGGTGGCTCCGTCGTCAACGGCACGACGTGGACCGGCTCGGCTGCGCTACGGAATTATTCCACTACGCGCACCTATTTTGCCAACAATGCCCCCGGCAGTTTTGCCAGCTGGCTGAACACCACCAACGCGCTCACGGGCGTGAGAGGGGGCCTTCTCAGCCGCGCTGGCCTGCCGGAGAACTTCATCGTGGCCAATCCACAGTACGCCAGCGTTTCGATGGTAGGCGCCTTTGCGAGGTCGTGGTACAACTCCGGAGTTCTCGAGTTCCAGAAGCGCTTCGCGAAGGGCTGGACGATTCAATCGAACTTCACCTGGGCCAGAACGCTGATACAGGGCGGCGGCGGCGACGGGTCCAACACGTACCGCAATCCCCGAAACTGGAAACTGGACAAGGCGCTTGCCGGTTATGACCGCCAGTTCTACTGGAAAGCGAGCGGTACGTATCAGTTGCCGTTCGGCCCGGGCAAGGCGTTCCTGAACACCAAGGGCGGCGGAATCTCCGGCGTCATGGGCAAGATTCTGGACCAGTTGCAGATGGGCGGCATCCTGACGGTTGCCTCCGGACAGCCGCTCGCCATTACGGCCACCGGCGGTAATACTTTCACAAGCGGCGGCACGCAAACGGCATCCGTAAACGGGGAGCTGCTTGCCAACCTGGGCAAGGTTGCCAAGGTCGCGAATGGTGTGGTCTACTTCGCCGACTTGACGCAGGTCGCCGACCCCCAGGTCGCCAACCTGACGACGGCACAGAATCTCCGCAACTACAGCACCAGGAAGGCAATTACTTATAACGGAACCGTGCTGTTCCAGAATGCCCTGCCGGGCAGCATCGGGGGCCTGCCTCTGCGCTCTATCTGGACCGGACCGGGCATGTTCAACATCGACCTCAACCTGGCCAAGCGGATTGCGTTTAAGGAGCGTTATTCATTCGAGCTCCGCCTGGACGCCATTGCCGCTACGAACACGCCGCATTTCGCCAATCCGACGACCGATATCAATTCAACCAGCTTCGGCCGCATCACCCAACCCACCTCGAGTGGAGGAAATCAGTACACCATGCCAGCAAATTACCATGGCTCCCGGGTACTCGTGATCAACATGCGATTCAGCTTCTAAGCTCACATCATATCCGATCGGCACCGCCCGCATGCCTCGCGGGCGGTGCCGGGACGGCTGGCAGAAAAACCGCAATTGAAAGCGATATCCAGGCGGCGGTCGGCCTACCGGCTGATCGCCGCCGTGCTTGTTCAGCCCCTGCCTGCCCGACCTTCTACGCGCTAACCTGCCTTACTCATGAAGAAAGGATCGCAAAACATCTCAAGACACGGAAGAACGCGGACAAACACGGATCGGCTCCGTGTCCTAAAAGCCTTCTGTCATGAGCGCCTCTCGGCACCGTGAACGAAGGTGCTGCTCCGGCCACAGGAAGCGCAATGCTGGTGGCAAGGAATTGGCGAAGCGAGAATTCTGCTTTCATCCTTAGAAATCGTTCTGACTGAGATAGAGGAATTTCGGATCTGTTTAGCCCTGTGGTCAGAGAGATGTGTCCTTTAACAGCAAAAAGCTGCCACGGATTCCACGGAATTTATGAAGGCACTGCCAAAAGGCGGTGTTTCTTGCAGCCTCCAGGATGCAGGCAAAGACGACAACATCATTTGGTGCGCCTCGATACGCGCATGCCCTATGCATATGAATTCGTGAAATCCGTGGAATCCGTGGCTGCTTTTGAAGGGGCTAAACAGTTACGGAATTTCATGGGGCGTTACGTTGTGAACCGGGAGTACGGATTCGGCTCCCGGTTCACATATCGCCACAATGCTATAGCTGCGGACAGCCTTACTTTTTCACAGCCGGAGCGGCCGCGGCCGGGTCCCCTTGGGGAGGCATGACCCCCGCCGGGAGCGGTCGAGGTGTAATGTCGGCGTCGGTCAATCCCATGGCCCACTTGATCGCTTCATAGTACATCCTGGAGATGTCAGGATTGTCCCACGCTTTCGTATCGTGCCCCAGGGAAGAATAAAAGACACGGCCCTTGCCATACATCATGGCCCAGGTGATCGGATAGTCTCCATCCGTGCGCGTGTAATTGGCATTGGGCGCGAATTTAGAAATGTCAAGACGCTGGAGGACGCGAATTTTATCGCGGGAATAGTCCTTCGGCAGGTAGAACTCGTCAGCCATAGTCGTAATTGCCGCAAAGTGCTTGGTCGCGGGAAAGGTCGGATCCTCATTGACCACCGGTCCTGCCGCGTTTCCAAAGACGTGGCCCACGAATCGCCCTCCAATGATATTTCCGAATTCCGGCCAGGATTCGAACGCCGTAAGACCAACGTGAGCCGCGACAAAACCCTTCCCTTGATCCTTGATGAAAGTCACCAGGTCGGCCTTCCCCGCGTCATCGAGAGGAACATCCCGGTGACCCATAAAGAAAATCGCATCAGCCATTGCCAGGCTGGGGCCACCACTGGCCGGCCCTCCGGTAGTCTTTTGCGGCTTGAACGAAATGATATTGGAGTCGGTTCGGATGTAGGTATCGTAAGCGCCCGACTCGTAGCCAATGCGCTCAATCACGGCAAGCGCATGCGAATTCGAATCATGCTGCGCCACGCCGTTACGCGTGTCAGCCCAGGCAAGCAGAACTTTCTTGGTACGGGCGGCTCCGCGGCCGCCTCCACGAGGTCCCCGGGCCGGGTCCTGACCCCGGGCGCCAACGCCGGCAGCCTGACCCCGGCCCTGCTGAACTCCGCCCGGAGGTGGAGCTCCTTGCTGGGCAAGAGCCCAAAACGCGCACAACAACGCCGCCAGTGCAATCAGCCCCATTCGAGTCTTTTTCATCATCTGGTCCTCCTCGATTGCGCAAACGCGAAGACGCAAACGGTCGCGAACTGAAATGCTTCGCGGCCGTTTGCGTCTTTGCGTCCTCGCGGTGGCTCATATTACCCTATGCCAACCAGGGGCGGGTCCTGCCGAGCTTGTCTTTCTCCAGGAAGAGCTGTTTTGCAACGTTGACGTTGTCAGCGACCTGGAAATCGTACATTCCCACGCACACGAAATCGCATCCGTTTTGGAAACTAAACTTGAATGCTTCCCGTGGTGATATCGCTCCAGCCGCTAATATCTTGAATCCAACCCACGGCACTTTGACATTCGCCATAAACGCTGCTGTTTGCTTCGGGGTTGTATCCCAGAGATTATTGTGGCTTCCCCAGCCCCCAAGTTCCGCCTGGGCTAGTTCAGTATCCGTGGGCTTCCATTTCGGATCCGGTTCCTTGGGAGGGCCCGCACTCCAATAATTGCCGCTGT
This sequence comes from uncultured Acidobacteriota bacterium, assembly GCA_964353465.1. Classification (GTDB taxonomy): domain Bacteria; phylum Acidobacteriota; class UBA6911; order UBA6911; family UBA6911; genus JAFNAG01. Next base: position 14,447 of record CAYGWQ010000023.1, read on the forward strand.
GGAACGTCTTGACATAGAAATCCGGTTTGATGCCCGCCTTTTCCAGCGCCATGGGCACATCAATCAGGTGGCAACAGACGCCGGCGACCAGTTTTGCTTTCCTCAATGACTCGAGGGCTTTGCCGATAGCGTCGATATTTTTTGCCTTGAAGAGAGCATCGGCTGTGTTGCCATGAACGTAGCCCGCTTTGGCTCCCATATCGAGGGCCATATCAAGGTCGCGTGTTATGGAGCCATCCTGCTGCGCGCTGATCCCGGCAAACCACTGTATCTTCCCGCCGCGCTCCTTCATATACTTCTTGACGGGATCGGTCATCTGGGGCGCCATGCGGGCGAAGGATGCGTTAATGCCCTTTTTCTCGAACATGGCAAAAGTCTCGAGGATCTTCTCCTCGGTGAAATAAGCCCTCAGGAGTTGAGAGGTCCAAAGGAGGTCCCGGGAATGCGCCTGGCCGACCACCAGGTTGTGGCCCGCGATCAGTCGACTTACCTCCAGGTTGCCCAACTTACCCATCGGCATGGCACCTGGGACATCAGGGATCGTCTGCGCCTGTCCACGCCCCCCCGGCCCCCCCTGCCTCGCACCGGCGGGCGGATTCTGATTCCCCTGCTGAAATGCCAGTAGTTGATGTTCTTCCCAACTGTAGACCGCCGCCGATGTGGCTGTCACAGCGGCAACTTTCTTGAAGAAATTGCGACGGTTAACTTTCTCCGGACACATGAAGGTCTCCTTCTTGTGGATTCTGTACTTCTGTTTTGCCGAACTGCCCGCCAAGGCGGTGATGGTTTAAGGTCGACAACTAACATATCAGACCTAGGAGAATAACACAAACAATTTCGATGCCGCGTAGCGGCCTACGGAAGATAGGCTGGGAATTGGTCTGGTTGTATTGGACCGCTCCATGATATGGTGGCATATCAGTTTGTTGAAGGTTTTGTCGTCGGGGTCAGCGTGCCTGATCCGCTACATGAGGCGTTCCTATGAAATCGGCTTTGTTGGTTGCACCTGAGAAGATTGAGGTCCGCGAAATCGATCCTCCGAAGCTTTCCGAGGATGAGGTGATGATTCAGCCGATACGCATCGGGATTTGCGGATCCGATGTTTCGTTCTACCTCGGGCATCGGACCCCGCCCCATTCACCCTTCACCCTGGGGCACGAATGTGTCGGGCGCGTGGTGGCTGTTGCACCAGGAGTGACGAAGCTCGCGGTTGGGCAGCGGGTGATCGTTGAACCGAATTACTCCTGCGGCATGTGCAGGTTCTGTCGTATCGGGCGGGGGAACATCTGTCCGAACAAGAAGAGCATGGGAGTTTCGGTACCGGGGTGCTTCGCCGAGTACGCGACCGCCCCGGTGGAATTCACCTGGCCCGTGCCCGATGCCATCTCGGATGCGGACGCCGCCACAATCGAACCTCTGACCGTTTCTCTACACGCGCTGCTGCAGTCAGGCACACAACTGGGAGATACGGTAGCCGTCGTCGGATGCGGCGTGGTCGGCCTGCTACTGATCCACGTGGCCGTCGCGCAGGGAGTGCGCGTGCTCGCGCACGATCAGTTCGCCGAGAAGCTCGGAATGGCCCGTCAACTTGGCGCACAGGCCTGCGGAGACGAGGACGTCGCAAAGCTCTGGTTGAATGAGAACGTGAGCACCGTGTTTGAATGTGCCGGGGCTACATCAACGGTCGAACTATCCCTCAGCGCGGCACCGCGCGGCAGCCAGGTAATGCTCCTCGGCCTTTCATCCTCGCCGGCTAGTTTCGTGCCGCTCCGAGTGGTGCGCGAGGGCATCCGGATTGAGCCGAGCCTCATTTACGATCACCCGGCGGATTTTGCCTCCTCGATCAGGCTGGTGGCCAACAAGACGCTGCAGCCCTCGAAAATTGTGACGGAGACGATTCCCTTTGATTCGATCGGGCGAGCCCTGCAGGTTGCGAGCACTGGGAAATCGGGCAAGATACACACCCTTCTCTCCTGAGCAGAGAGCGTTTCGCAGGGAATGGGCCTGCAGCACAGGGCGCTGTGCTGCTTTACGTTTTTTCATGAAGGAGACGCGATATGACAGAGATCGTTGTGCATGAAGTGGGCATGCACGACGGACTTCAGTTCGAGAAGCAGACTATATCCACCGAGCAGAAAATCCGGTGGCTGGAAGCGAGCCGCATTCTGGGGCGCTCCCTTCCGGGAACCGTTTCCCGTATTGGCCCCATCAAGGCACAGGCACCGCAGGGATCCGAGCCCGCAACAAGAAAATCCGTCCCTGACTGTTAGAGATCTCTGCAGCGGGCGCCGTGCCTCCGACGCTCCAATCCTATTCGGAATTCCTTACCGCCGGGCCTGATTCCCTGCCAGTCTCGGACCTCGATCGGGGTTATCCACCATGGCGTGAAACTTCAAAATCCGCTTCACCCCCGCGGCCTGTTGCACCTTGTTCAAGCCCATCCAGATGTTCTTCGGCCCTCCGGATGGCAAGCCGCGCGTATTCCTCCAGCCCGATCTTGGCTGCCAGGGTATCGCCGGGAATTTCAAGCGCGTAGGGGATGCCGGGCGGAAGGCACGCGAGAATACCCCGCACATCGATGCCCCCATCACCCGGGAACAGGCGCTCGGAGCGCGCCGTGTGGATAAGTCCGTCCCTCGTCTTCGGCTTTTCTTTCGGCGCATCGCAGACGTGCACGAAGCGAAACCAGTCGCGGGGAAGTTTCTCCAGCTCTTTGACATCGGAGTTCGACCGATCAAAATGGAGCGTGTCGATCAGGATGCCGGCATTCGGCCGGTTGACCGCATGAAGGACTTTCGCTGCGGTCGCAAGGTCGGGGGTTTCCGTCCAGGACGGGAACTCGAGATCGATGCCGAGACCGAGCGGCCTGGCAAGATCGCAAATCGCGGCGAAGCGCTCCGTCGCGCGCTCGCGATCGGGGTCCGGCACCTGAGTAACGACATGGCGGGCACCGATTTCGGCGCCGGCTTCGAGAAGCGGCAGATAGCTATGGGCATCGTTTCCCGGATCCATCCGGGCCAACTCGATGTCCAAAACGCTCACCCCGGTGTCGGCCAATCGCGCCTTCGTTTCCTTCATCAGTGCGCGGTCTGTAATCAGCGGGTAAAGCGGCCCAGCGGGCGTGACCCGGTTGAGACGCAGGCCGACATAGCGGTAGCCCGCACGTGCCGCAACATCCACCATGCGCGGAGGTGTCAGCGCCAGTACCGTAAGATGTGCCAGTGAGTAATCATGCTTCATGTCCATCTCCGTCGAATGCGACGAACCGGATGGCAAGCTCGATTGCGAGGTCAGCTGAAGTTCTCGCATGCCGTAGAAGAAAATTGCATCGAAGGAAACAGGATTTTTGCCTACCCTCCGATCCCTGTCATCCGCGAATACCGTTAGCCGTGGTCTGGTGATGGGATCCGAATCCGTGCGGAAGGTCGCGTCACAAAGACCCTCGTGCTCTAAAGAACGGACGTGGAACAGCGTGCCTGGAACCGCCCATCGTGAATTGGAAGCCGACGACCCTGGGTGCATGGATCGCCGTTCGATGGTAAGACCACAATAGGATTATCGTTTACATCATGTCAACACAATTCTGATATATCAAACATCCGGATGGAGCGCTCCCACGGGCGGTGCGGTGTCGTGAAACCGCAAGCTGCCACGCATCACCCGGCAGCGCCTTCCGACGGCGATCTCGTCCAGGCAAAGTCCAAAGTCACGAGAGAAACACTTCGCCACTCGTTGCGGACTGGGAATCCGGCAAACACGGCAAAGCGGGAGCGGACTACACCCTGCGATGATCAAGCAGAAGAGCGTTCTTCAAGAACTGCGGTCAGATCGGATTCTGTGACGCTGCTCGATATGACAACCCGGCCGACGGCAACCGGAAGAATCCAGCGTGGCACATCCCCAAAGACTTTTTTGTCATGATTGATCAGCTCGAGCAGCAGCTGATGGGAAACCGGGGGTACGCGGGTGGGCAGGCCAAAAAGGGCAAGCAGATCGTTCTGACGAGCTTCAACGGCAGCATCGGCAAGCCCGAGCCTAACGGCCAGCCGGGCCTCCACGGCCATCCCAATCGCAACGGCTTCGCCGTGCAACAGGTCATAATTTGTGGCGGTTTCGAGCGCGTGACCGATCGTGTGGCCGTAGTTGAGCAAGATCCGATATTGCCCGGAATCTCGCTCATCGCCGGAAACTACCTGTGCTTTCAACGCCACACAGCGCGCGATGACGTTGAGGAGCATTGGCCTCTTGAGGGCAATGAGCTCCTTCACATGCCTTTCCAGTTCGCAAAAAAGCGAATCGCCCATCACCTGATCCCGCAACAGCGAGCTTTCGAGCATCGCATACTTCACAACCTCTGCCCATGCTGAACACAACTGGCGTGGCTCTTCATCGCGCAGCAACGATGCGTCTGCCCAGGCGAGTCGCGGATGGAAGAAGGTTCCGATCAGGTTGCGGGCGCGAGGGTGGTTCAATGCTGTCTTGCCCCCGATCGAATTGTCGACCATGCCTTCAAGTGAAGTCGGCACTTTTACTAGCGGAACGCCGCGCATGTAGGTGGAAGCAACGAAACTGCCCAGATCATCAATGGCTCCGCCGCCGACGACCATGATGATGTCATTGCGTTGCAACCGCACGTTCAGCAGCCAGTCGTAAACAGCATTGACTTCTTCCGTGGACTTAGTGCGTTCGTCCGGCCGCATGCCGCGGAAGTGAACCTCGAGGCCGGCTGCCTGCAGCGAATCCTGAAGGGTTGTGCCCAGTCGAACCCAAGCACGGTCATCGGCAATGACGGCGACCCGGCGAGCCTGAGGCAGAAGACGGCGGAGTTGATCCCCAAGCGAATGCAGGTGACTCCACCCAACGACGGCTTGGTACGGCCACGGTCCGGACGCAACCGCGATCGGCGGAGGCAGATCCGGACTTAGTGAATGGCGCATGGGCAACGCAGGAGCATCCAGCATCGTGGCAATGTCCTGGGTCGATCCAAGCATATCGACCGCTCGGATTACCTCGGTCGCCACCTCCTGTGGAGTCAGGCGATCCGTGTGCACCGTCCAGTCCGCCAGCGCATAGACAGCCTGTCGACTCTGTTTGAGGGTGCGGACTTGATCCAGGGGATAAACAGCATCGAGCATTGGCCTGATAGCACTGGGATCCGATTCCTTGAGCTGCCGCTGAATTCGAGCCAGCAGGATCTCCGGGCGTGCCTCGAGACAGATGATCCAGCCCTTACTCGCCATGAAAAGACGGTTTTCCGCGCGGATCGGTGTCCCGCCTCCGGTTGCTATAACAAAGGGTCCCGAGTTGGATACGGCGCGTAGAGCTTCGGCCTCACGTGAGCGGAATCCCGGCTCGCCTTCGCGTTCGAAGATGATCGGGATTGTCATGCCGCTACGCTCGACGATGACGCCGTCGAGATCGTAAGCGGGCCAGTTCAGCTGCGCACCGATCAACTGAGCTATCGTTGACTTGCCGGAACCGCTGAATCCAGTAAGGTAAATGCCTTGTCTCATCTTTCCTTCATACTCCTCGACCATCCCCGCCAAATCTCTTCCAATCCATGTGCGTCTGGCTATTCTCGACCGTATTGGACCCGAGCGATCGCAGCTAGGACCGATTGTAGTCGGACGATCCCCTCGCGTCAAGCTAACCTCAACCCGGATTGGCCAATGGTCTCCTATAATCCGGCTTCTGATTTCGAGTTTCAGGCCAATGCCAGGTAGTCCCTTCCCACCGGCACTCTGGGAGAATTCCGGACGTGTTCTCCCCGCCAATTCATGCTATCCTCACCCCATCAGCTTGGAAGCAATTGCCTGTTAAGAATTTGTTTGCTAACTCGATTGGGGCAAGAAATAAAGGAAGGAAAAGCCGCGCATCCAGCGGCTGGGTGTGCGCGCGCCTTCCCCCTTGGGGTCGACGGATTCGTACCTGGGCCGCTGGGGATCTCACTCCCCACTCCTGTTCGAGGAAGCAGTCAGGCGAGATCACATCAGGGCGCCCAAAGTCTTGGAACGCCAGCCTGCTGGTAAACCTGTTGAAGGATGAAAAGGCAAACGAGGTTCGTGTCCGCGATATGAAGTAATGGCGGATGACTGAACCGGCCGTTCTCTTGACGTGGGGCATATTTTTCTGCGCCTCTGAATTCTGCCATGCATTGGAAAAGCGCAACTCAACTGCCTTATCAGGGAGGTCGAAGATGACGGGTGCACCAATATTGATAGCGGGAGCAGAGATGCCGGTTGCTGCCAAGCGGTCGCACATCGGGATGTTGGCAGGAGTGGCCACCGCTCTTGTGCTTCTGGCTGCGGCGTTCTGGTTTCCGATGCACTGACTCTCTTTGGAGACCAACTATGATCATTGCAGACTTGGCCAAGATCGAGGGCCGGCGCTATCCGGCGGGGAGAAGCACGCAGCATCTTGTCGGCGGGGCGTCCCCAATGCAGGCGGAGAATTTTTCCATGGGCTTTGTCACGCTCGATCCCAGCGGCGGACAAGTGCCGTGGCACAATCAGGAACAGGAAGAGGTTTATTTTGTCATCGATGGCACCGCGGAAATGTGCCTTGACGCCGAGCAGCAGACGCTGACGGGTGGGCAGGCGGTTTTCATTCCGCCACGCGCTTTCCACCAGATCACCAACCTCGGCGCGACGCCGCTCAAGATGATTTACTGCTACGGTCCGGCGGGCGACGTTGCGCACTGGCGGCAGGAACTCGCCGGAACGTTACCGAAAGCCGGCAGCGAAGTGCCGCCGCTGCCGCCAGGCGCTCAGCCGCAATGTACGGTGAAGCCGAAAGCTTGAACGGATTTCCCCGTTTTAACAAAAACGACTGCTTTTCCCAAGAAGCACTGGTCCATTTCACTAATCGTTGAGAAGCGACCTGAGGAAGCAACATGAGCGAAATCAGAGTCCACAAAGTCGGCATTGTCATGAACGGCGTCACTGGACGTATGGGCACGAATCAGCATCTGCTGCGCTCCATCTGTGCCATCATCAAGCAGGGCGGGGTGAGGGTAAGCGACGCGGAGTTCATTCTGCCCGATCCGATCCTGGTGGGGCGCAATGAGCAGAAGCTGCAGCAACTCGCGCAGCGCGCTTGCGTGACGCGCTGGACCACCGATCTCGACGCGGCACTGGCCGACGCGCACAATGTGATTTATTTCGACGCGCAGACCACCGACCGGCGGGTTTCCGCGGTGACGCAGGCCATCGAAGCCGGCAAGCACATCTACTGCGAGAAGCCGACAGCGCTGACGACGGGCGATGCTTATGGGCTCTACCAGCTGGCCAAGAAAGCCGGCGTAAAGCATGGAGTGGTGCAGGACAAACTCTGGCTGCCGGGTTTGCTCAAGCTCAAGGAACTTGTGCACCGTGGCTTTTTCGGAAAAATCCTCTCCGTGCGCGGCGAATTCGGCTACTGGATTTTCGAAGGCGACACGATCGCGCTCCAGCGGCCTTCGTGGAATTACCGCAAGGAAGATGGCGGCGGCATCATCATGGACATGCTCTGCCACTGGCGCTACCTACTCGACAACATTCTGGGCTCAGTGCAGGCGATTTCGTGCCGCGGCGCAACACACATCGAGCGGCGCTTCGATGAACAGGGCAAGCCCTACCAGTGTACGGCAGACGACGCCGCCTATGCGACGTTCGAACTCGCCGGCGGTGCTATCGCTCATTTTAATTCATCATGGTGCACACGCGTCCGGCGCGACGACCTGCTGACCCTGCAGGTGGATGGCACGCTCGGCTCGGCGGTCGCCGGTCTGCGCGACGTATGGCTCCAACCCTACAACGCGACACCACGCGCGGTGTGGAATCCCGACATGCCCCAGCCCATCAACTTTTTCGACAGTTGGCAAAAAGTTCCGGAGCAGCGCGAATTCGACAACGCGTTCAAAGTGGAGTGGGAGCTTTTCCTGCGGCATGTCGTAAGAAATGAGCCGTTCAAGTGGACCTTGCTCGAAGGCGCAAAAGGAGTTCAGCTTGCCGAGAAGGGACTGGAATCGTGGGCCAAGCGCGCTTGGGTTAGCATACCGGAATTGAAATCATGAAACGCGGGGTGTCGGCTTCCGATGAGCCGGGGGTGGAAGCAGCGGCGCATTGTAGCCCCCAAGGGCGCGCCCCGGAAACCCGTTCCCATTCGAAGCTGACATATCAGAATTGTATTGACATCGGATGTTGTCGAATCTATAAACACACGCAGCTCCGTACCGCCACAAGAGCAGGTTCCCGGAGCTTCTGAGTTCTTCAGGATGCTTTGGTGATGGTGACTATGACAACCAAATCCCGCATTTTCTACGGGTGGATTATTGTTTTCTTAGGATTCTTCACAGTCGCGACATTCGGTGTGATTTCTTCTTTTGGCACCTTCATCAAGCCATTGGAAGCGCATCTGAATGCTTCGAGAACCGCCCTCTCCGCAGCCTACACCATCGAAATGGCCTTTTATTCGTTGTTTGCTTCTATGATGGGCTGGTTATCTGACAGGCTCGGCCCCAGATCGTCCTTATGGCTTTCGGCGATCCTCCTAGGAGGTGGCACTGCACTGTGCAGCATGGTCACTTCGGTCTGGCAGCTCTACGTCCTGTTCGGAGTCATCGCCGGAGTCGGTCACAGTGCGGTCTTTGCTGTGCCCACATCCACAGTGGCGAAGTGGTTCGTCAGGAAGCGGGGCCTGGCAGTCGGCACCACGGCATGCGGTCTCGGCTTTGGACTGCTCTTGCTTCCACCGATGAGCGAGTACCTCATACGCACTTACAGCTGGCAGACCTCGTTAATTTGTCTCGGCGCATTGGCGTTTGTGATCAATTTTGTGGTAGGAATTTTCATAAAGTCCAAGCCGGAGGATATGGGGCTTAAAGCTCTCGGGCAGGGGGAACAAAGGGTGCAGGCGACCGCGCTTCCGGTCAGGGATTTCGCCATGGGCGAGATCCTGCGCTCCAGAGTTTTCTGGGTGGTCTATCTCACAGCCGTCTTCTGCTATGGCGCCGAACAGATGCTGGTCGTTCATCTCGTTCCCTATTGCGCGACGGTCGGCATCGCGGCGGCGCAAGCGAGCTTCGGCTTATCCTGCCTTGGGATAGGCACCATCGCCGGCAGAGTCGGCATGGGCTGGCTTTCTGACCGGATCGGCAGAGTTAACACTTTGATAATCTGTTGTGCTCTACAGGGCGTGACCACTTTTGGGCTGCTTGCCATAAGCGGCCCTTCGGTTCTCTACCTGGTAATGCTTTTGGTCGGCTTCGGCTACGGCGGCTGGGCAGTGATGAACGTCGTCGTTCTCGGTGATTTTTTTGGAATGAAAAACCTGGGGAAGGCCGTGGGTGTCTATCTGACCAATGGCGTAGCGGGCAGCGTGATCGGGCCTTTCCTGGCGGGGGCAATCTTTGATGCCACCCAAAGCTATTTCCTGGCCATTATCTTTGCCGGGGTGACGTGCGCCATTCCCTTGGTGATGGCTTTTTCGATCCGATCCCGAAAACCGGCGTTCGCTGTCGCGGCCGCACGTTAAGGTTGGCATATCATCGGTTGCTGCCGAATCGGAATTCAGCCGGGAACTAGTCGCGGTGGACAACGGGGATTCGCGGGTCGGGCGAAGGCCAGGCCTTGCCCAGATGCGCGTACCGGGGATCCGTGCTGGCCGCCATCGAACGAGCCGATCCCGCGAGCACGGCCAAGTAGTAGACACGGTAACCCGGCGGTGCCGCAACCAGATGATACCATTCCCGCAGGAGCACCAAATCTCCGTCATGAACTATGGCTGTAGCATCCCGAGTGCCTGCACTATTGTACTGTCGCAGAAGCGCAAATCCGTCGGGATGGTCAATTCGGAAGTAATAAATTTCGTCCAGGTCGTACTCGTTCGGAGGATTGTGGGTGTCATGCTTATGCGGCGGATAGCTGGACCAGTTGCCACCCGGTGTGTAGACTTCGTTCACCATCAATTTGTCGGCCTCGTTTTCGGGGCGGATGATTCTCACGATTTGACGGGTGGTGTCCCCGCCGCCGCGGATTTCACAGCCGAGGTCCGGGGGAGCGAATATGCGGGACTTCAGTTTCAGCTGGGAACGGACGCGGCTCTCAGCCAACTCGACGAGCGTCTCGGCGCGCACCTCGAACGAAGTGAGGCAGGGGAGATAAACGGCATAAGGGAAACCCGAGAAGACGTTTTGGCGCTTGCCGATGGATCGCGGGCCTTCGCCCCAATCGATGGTAAGTCTGCCGCCGAGCACCACGATTGCGACTTCATGATCGCCTGTGCTTCCGTTCCAGACTTCGCCTTCTACCAGACGACGCGCCGAAAACCCGATTGTCTCCCATCCGGCTTCCTCCGGTGTGACCGAAAGCAGGACCCCGGACTGGTCTGGAGGAATGGCAGCAGGCCTGACGAGAAAATCGATACTCTCATCTATCTTCATTGCACTCTCACCTCAATAACCGGAAATAGACTGGCTACTGATCCTCTGAAACCCGGAATAGTGGCCCGCAGATATGCGCCAGAACGGCTCAGACGTTAGTTCAGCGGTCTGGGCCATTCTTCTGAATTCTTCTGGATGACTTGCCAGCTACTTCTTATTTCGCAAGAGTAGCCGGGTTGATCTCACTCTCTAAGGACTCTGTCCGGCGTGGCGCGTTTCCTCGCCTTCAACAGCAAACGCTGTCCAGCCTCGGCGATTTTCGCCGCCGAGAAACCGTATTTATCGATCATGGAGAAATAGTTGCCGCTCTCGGCAAAGCAGTCGTCGAGACCCAGATGATCAAAAGCGACGGGCTCTTCTTTCAACAGGGTCGCAGCCAGCTCATAGGCAAGTCCGTTCCGCTTCTGGTGATTTTCGGCGACGAGGAGGGCCCCGGTTCGCCGAACGGAATCGAGCACGGCCTTGACGTCCACTGGCTTCAGCGAGTATAGGTCGAGCACTTCCGCCTCAATCCCTTGCGCCGAGAGAGTGTCCGCCGCCTGGAGCGCCTGAAACACGATGTCACCATAGCTGGCGATGGTAATGTCCTTCCCTTTCCTCAATATCTTGGAGCCGCCGATCTCGAACTTCTCCCCCTCGGCATAGAACTCGAACAGAGGATCGCGCATGAGGCGCACGAAAACCGGTCCGGGCGTCGCGAGAGTCAGATCGAAAGCTGCCCGGGCCGACACTGTGTCCAATGGCACCAGGATCTTCATGTTTGGAAGGGTGCTCATGAACGCGATATCCTCGGAACCCTGATGCGTCACGCCGTCTATCGCGGCGGTTATGCCGCCATGAGAGGCGAAGAACTTCACGTTCAGCCTGGGGTAGCAGACAAACGTGCGCACAACTTCAAGGGCTCTCATGCTGATGAAAACACTGTACCCTCCAACAACCACCGTCCTTCCCCCGGCGGCCATGCCCGCGGCCGTGGCCATGGTGTTCAACTCGGCAATCCCGAGATCGAAGTAGCGATCGGGATACGCATCACCAAAGAGGTGCGAGTAGCTGGAATGACCGAGGTCACTCTCGAACACGACGAAATTTCCATCGTCAGCCCCTCGCTCCCTCACTCGTTCCCCAAACGCACGTCGCGTGGCAATTTTTGCCTTGGGAAGAGTCATGACCGGCCTCCGCGCAGCTCGCTCACTGCCCGTGCGTAATACTCATCATTTGGAGCCTTTGCGTGCCACTCCAGGGTGTTCTCCATGAAGCTCAC
>CAYGWQ010000023.1:26137-30288 GCA_964353465.1 uncultured Acidobacteriota bacterium
CTTGACGGTCTTTGCAATAACACAAACCGGACCGTCTCGGAATTTCTTCGCAGCCTCGAACGTCTCGAGGATTTCTCGCAGGTCGTGCCCGTCGATCATCATGACCTTCCAGTTGAATGCTTTAAACTTCGCGTCTATCGGCTCCATCGGCATTACCACTTCACAAGGGCCGTCACTCTGCAACCCATTCCGGTCAACGATGAAGACCAGGTTTCCCAATTTGTACTTCGCAGCTGTCGCCGCCGTTTCCCATATAGCGCCCTCATCCAACTCGCCGTCTCCGAGAAGAGCCCACACGTTGTAGTCCTTTCGCAACATTCGCCCCTCAAGGGCCATCCCGACGGCCTGGCACGCGCCCATGCCGAGAGAGCCGGTGGTAGCCTCAACGCCCGGCAGCATTCCCGCCACCGGGTGTCCTTGCAGGCGTGTCCCCATTCGCCTGAGTGTCTTTAATTCCTCAACAGGAAAAAATCCTCGCAAAGCCAGCACGGCATAGAGGACAGGGCAGGAATGCCCCTTTGAGAGAACAAAGCGGTCCCGATCCCTCATGGCGGGGTTCCTGGGGTCAATTCGAAGTACCTCGAAGTAGAGGGCGGTCATTATGTCTGTTGCCGAGAGGGCGGGACCCGGGTGCCCGGATTGCGCCTCATGAATCATGTCCACGATGTGGAACCGGACCTCGCGGGCGATGGCCTGGAGTTCAACGGCCCTTTTTTCAAGTGCGGTTGCGTCCACTCTACACCTCATTAAATCGAAAACGATCTCTCATCATGCGGTTTGGCAAGCATGCGCCCAGATTTAATGTAAGTTGCCGACCTGCCGACTTTCGCTCCTAATGTAAGAGTACCGCGACCCTATGTCAATCTGGCCATCCTGCCAAAATTATTGAAAAAAGTGCGGCAGATAAAAAAGCTCCCATTCAATCGCAGGAAACATCTATCCGCCATGCTGGCAGGAGACGTGCACAAAGTCCATATCTTCTGTGATTCAGACAGTGCAACATACGCGGGCCAACGGAGCCGCGCGCGTCAGCAAGCGGATATGTGAAAGTCAAAGAGTTCGAGTCCAAAACAGCTGAGTAGCTCTCAAATACCCGCTTGCTGACGCGCGCGGCTCCGTTGGCTTATGATCCATCATGCGTGCAAAGCCGCTGTCCAAATCGCAGCCATTTCTTGCAGCATCGTTTGGGAGTAAAATCACACTTGCGATCGCCTTGGAATTCGGGCAGTCGCAGCAGAGGCTCGAGTTTACGAGACCCATATCGGAAGCAGGATTCGTACCGGGATATGCAACAAAATTGCAGCTTGCTTTTCCTGCCCGTCTTGGAATAAAGGCTGTCTCAATGAGAAAGTCTCAAAGACGAGTTCTTCTGGTGACGGACTTTTACGATTACCGGGCTATCCGAGGCATTGAGAAGTACGCCCAGGAGCACAACTGGAACCTGTTACCCGATGTGACACAGGAGCGGAAGATTCCCTGGGGCTGGACCGGAGATGGCGTCCTGGCCTGGCTGGCCGCATCCGATGAAATGGCGGATTTTGTGGTTGGCACGAAGAAACCGACGGTGGACTTCACTTTCCGCCGGCCACAGTTGAAGTTCCCGCGGGTGCTCATGGACAACGCCCGAATATCGCAGTTGGTAGCCGATCATTATCTCTCGCGCGGTTTCACCAATTTTGCTTTCTACAGTGATTACGAGAATTGGAGCTTCGAGGAGCGAGGCAATGCATTTGTTGATACGCTCCAGCGCGCCAAACAAAAATGCACATGGCTGTGCTGGTACCGTTCGTCGGCCTATTACCCAGGCGGCCGAATGGAGGGATGGCGGCACAGGCGGAGGTGGCTGGCAGCGGAGTTGAGCAAGTTAGGAAAACCTCTAGCGGTTTTTGCGGCTACCGATTGGTTAGCGGTGGACATTCTGCAGACCTGCGAGAGCGCGGGGCTGGCTGTGCCGGATGACGTGGCCATTGTGGGTTCGCATAATACCTTGCTGGCCGTGGACACCATGCGAATACCTATAACGACCGTGGAACCCAACTTGGAAGGAATGGGTTATCGAGGGGCGGCTTTATTAGATGACCTCATGAATGGCGGAGTTCCGCCCAAGAAACCCATCCGCTGGCCGCCGGCTGGTCTGCTTGTACGCAAGAGCAGCGATCTATTTGCCATCAACCACCAGGGTATCGCCCGTAGTCTGCGCTTCATGTGGGACCACTATCGCGAGCCGATCGGAGTCGGTGACCTGGCGAAGGTGGCGGGCATGTCGCTGCGCAGGTATCACGAAGCGGTTCTGCACCATATCGGTCGTTCACCTGGACGTGAGCTGCATCGGATTCGCATCGAGCAGGCGAAGCAACTGCTGACATCGTCCCCGGAGAAAACGGAATCTGTTGCTGAGAGGTGCGGCTATCAGAGCTTAAACAGTTTTTGGGTCGCTTTTCGGAACGCGACTGGAATGTCCCCTAAACAATATCGAAAGAGGTTCAGTCATCATCCATAGCCCAGCGCGGAAAATCGTCAACATAAGATTCTGTTGCCTCGGCTGTAATCCACAGAACTAACCGCCAACTCCGAATTTGAATTCCGCAGATACAACTCTCTCTTTTCGTTCATCACCCTTGCATGGGAGCGCTTTTGTCTGGCGCACTTTTTTCAATAACTTTGGCATGATAACCAATTGACAAAATGTCGCGGCACTCCTACAGTTGCAGCCACGGCCAGCAGGTCGGCGACTTACATGTCAATCTGAGCGCAGGCTTGCCAAATTGCATGATGGGAGATCGTTTTCGATCTAGTTCTGAATCGAGCAATGGACGGCAGGGGACTTTCACCGCCAGGATTCGCAGCCTTGTCGGCTGATCCACAAATTATGTGAGTCCCACAGCAAAGCTGGGGTTTATCTACCAGTGAATCAGGATCTTTTCACCGGGCCGCCATACTGATTTATCCGCATTATGCTGAAAGGAGCACACATGGACTACACAAGACGCGATATCGGGAAGCTCGCTCTCGCAGCCCTCACCACAGGCGGGCTCCTGGCAAAGCAAAACTCAATGTTCGCCAACGCACCGGCAAAGCCAAACTCAAAATTTGCCGGCGTAACCATCGGAATCAATGCGCCCATCAGCTTCCGCGGCACGGCCAGCACCGCCGATGAAATCATCGCCGGCATGACGAAACTCGGCCTGAGTGCGTGCGAACTGCGGTTGCAGCCGGTGGAAGGTTTTATCCGCGGCACGGGTGCGTCTCCAGTCCCCGGGGGTGGCGGAAGAGGTGGTCCTGGTGGACGCGGCGCGGCTGACGCAAGCGGCGCTGCCGGTCAACGCGGAGCAGGTGACGCAAGAGGTGGTGGACGCGGCCGAGAGCCCTTGACTCCAGAACAGCTGGCCGCCCAAAAGGCCGCCGCCGAGGAGCTGCGCAAATGGCGCTTGTCGCTCTCAACCGACGTGTTCAAAGCCTTCCGCAAGAAATACAACGATACGGGCATCCTGATTCCAATCCTCAAGGTCGATAACATCGACACCTTTGCGGACGACGTCGTCGACTACAGTTTCGTTGTGGCTAAATTGCTTGGCGCCAAGGCTATCTCAACCGAGATTCCGTTGAGCGCGTCAAAGCGGATCGGCCAGTTCGCCGACAAGCACAAGATGCTGGTCGGCTACCATGGCCACACCAACTTGACGGATCCAGAAGCTTTTGGCAGCCCTCAGAGTTGGGAAACGGCCATGTCGTACGCGAAGTATAACGGCTGGAATCTCGATATCGGACACTTCGTGGCCGCCAACAACGTCTCTCCGGTTCCGTTCCTCCAAAAGTACCACGACCGCGTCACACACCTTCATTTGAAGGATCGCAAGAAGAGCATGGGACCCAACGTTCCCTGGGGTCAGGGCGACACGCCAGTGGCGGAAATTCTCCAACTGATACGCGACAAAAAGTGGAATATCCCGGGCATCATCGAGATGGAACATCCCACCCCTCCAGGATCGGATCCCATGACGGAACTTGCGAAATGCATCGAATTCTGCAAGAAGGCCCTGCTGTAAGTCGGGTAGTTAACGCGAGGCCGATTGTGAATCGGCCTCTTCTCAAATAGCCATTGCTCCGGGTTTCAAGAACGGATACTCAATCCGACTTCCTCTGCTACCGAC
>CAYGWQ010000024.1:0-29476 GCA_964353465.1 uncultured Acidobacteriota bacterium
TGCGCAACGCCGGAGGACAAATCGAGGCTATCGTCGAAGAAACAGATGCCACGCCGGAACAGCAGCGGATCAAGGAGATCAACGCAGGTTTCTACTGCTTCCAGATCCAGCCCCTGCTGGATGCGCTCCTGCAGATATCCAACCGCAACGCTCAGAAGGAATATTATCTTACGGACCTGGTCGCCGTTCAGCAGCGGCAGGGGCTGCGGGTCGAACCACTCGTGCACGGCGATTTCGAGGAGCTGCGCGGCATCAACACCCGCAGGGAACTGGCCGGGATTGCCAAAGTAATGCGGGCGGAGAAAAACGAGGAACTGATGATGGCCGGGGTCACGATGATCGACCCGGAACATACCTATATCGATCTGGATGTGGCGGTCGAGCAGGATGTCACAATTTATCCCATGGTGACTCTGGAAGGAGCCACACGCATCGGCGAAGGCGCTACCGTTCACTCGGGATCGCGCATCGTCGACTCGACTATCGATCCCGAAGTACTCATCCTGGAATCATGCCTCATCACCGACACGGAAATCGGCAAAGGAACGACGGTGGGGCCCTGTGCCCACCTGAAGGGGCACACGGTCATAGGTGAGAGATGCCGCATCGGCAACTTCGTGGAAATCAAGAAGAGCAAACTGGCCGACGGCACTAAAGCAGCACACCTGGCATATCTGGGAGATGCTACCATCGGCCGGAACGTAAATATCGGTGCCGGCGTCATCACCTGCAACTATGACGGCGTTCACAAATACGCCACAATCATCGAAGACGAGGTTTTCGTCGGCACAGATTCACAGCTGGTGGCGCCGGTGCGGATCGGACATGGCGCCTATATTGCCGCGGGAAGCTGCATCACCGGTGACGTTCCCCCAGGAGCTCTCGGAATAGCGCGATCGAGGCAGACCATCAAAGAGGACTGGGTGCAACGCTGGAAGGGAGCGAAACAATCCGGATGATTCATTGCCGCAATTGTATCAACTGGGTGGATGAGAGCCTCAAACAGATTGAGGCCGACGCAAGCACGAGCCCGCACCTTTTCATGGGCTGCCGCATATACGGGTTCCGCGAGGGCAATGCTACTCTTGAGAGTTGCCCTCACTATGTCGAAAGCGAGAATCTCTTCACCATCTGCCAAACCTGCCGCATTACCGTGCCCAAGGTCTGCGTTTCTCTTGGAGAATGCACGAATTGCACAGACACTGACCTGTTCTGCGTCGAGAACTGCCTCGGCGGCGACAGCCGCAAGTATTGCACGCATTTCATCCGGCTCTACACCGAAGGGGCGCACCTTATCGATCAGAATCAGGCGTTCAATCTCTTCCCCACCCTGGGAATGCCCGGAGCAAAAAAGGAACGCCGCCCACCCAGAGTTCCTCCAGAGCCTGGACGACTAGGCACCAAGAGGGCTTAGTTACCTGCGGTCACAAACTTTAGGGGTCAAGGGGCCGATATGGCTTCCCCCCATTTTCTGCCCAATCCCATTGCCCCTTGATTCCTCGACCCCTTGACCCCTTGATCCCTTTGCCCCTTGAAACAACTCCGGAAAACGTAGCCCGAAGCGTTTTACTGACATTTAATTGTATAATTTGCTAACCGCCGCCGGGCCGTTGCGCATTTCAGACTCATTCTTTGGATGGATTTGCCGATCTAGTAGGCATGGTTGATCCCAGGCCGAAGGTGCCGGCAATGGAGAGTTCGGCTAAAACAATGAAGGGGCAGGGCTAAGCTTTGTCCAGTAACTGAAGTCGCCGATACAACAGCGACTGCGCGATGAGCATGGAACCATGAATACTTGGATATCAAGTCCCCATCGGGAAAGCAGCATCCAACACTCCGTACCGTTTGCAGGAGAAACGATCACGGCTCTATATCTCACAGTCGACCTCGCAGAGGCGGACTGTCTCATATATGAAGTGCACAAAATCGCGCCCAACTTGCGCCTGGATATTTCTCTGCGGGTTCTGCATGCAATTGATCGTCTCAAGTCCGGGCGCCATCACGCGGTGCTCGTGGATCTCCGCGTTCCCCGCAAAGATCGCTCCCAGCTGATCGCGCATATCCATCAGGAAAAGCTTTCCTTGCCCATCATCCTGATATTTGGGCCCGAGGAAGGGGATCCTACGTATCAAACTCTGAAAGCCGGCGCCGACGAGCGCATTATCAGAGGCCCGAGCTTTCCCCAGGAACTCCCGGCCGTGATTGAAAAAGCTCTCGGCCGATATGAACCCGGGGTTACACTCCAGGCGCCGGCGCCACTGCACTGGGAGGATCCCACTCCCAAACCGGAAGCACCCAAACAGGAGAAAGCTGCCGAAGGGGCACCGGAACCACAGCCCAACGCATCCATGGTCCCCGCCTATCCCCAGCGTGGAGGCGCGGAAAAGCGATCTTCGCCCCGTCATGAGGTCTACATCCCTTGCAGGATACAATGGCAGGATCGTTCCTATGATGCGTGCATCCACGATCTGTCCAAAGAGGGAGCATTCGTGGAGACTTCAGCTCCTGCTCCCGCAGGTTCCTTGGTTGGTATCTTGTTGCGGGTAGCGATTGCAGAGCTGCAACTGGAAGCTACCGTCACGCATTATGGGTGGTACATGACCGCCGTGCGCAATTTCGATGGGCTCGGAGTTCAGTTCCAGAATCTGAGCCCGCAAGCCAGTGATATCCTCAGAGAACTTCGCAGCCGGAGTGCCGATCCGGCCCCGCCGAAGACTCCGCTGGAACGCTGATCCAATCCCCGGGGATGCAGCCTGATAGCAGACCTGGCCTGAGACCTGAAGGCGTGCACCATCCCTATCCCGCTGAATCTGGAGGGTTTATTGGGATGACGTCGTGGTATTCCTGAAGGCTCCGCACGGTGAGGGTCTCGCGCTGCAGAGCGCGAATCGCGCTGGCAGCCGCCCGGGCTCCGGAGAGGGTCGTGATGCAGGGGACGATATACTGTGTGGACGCCTTCCGGATGGCCTTTTCATCGAAACGCGACTGCCTGCCTAGGGGCGTGTTGATCACCAGATCGATTTCGCCGTTCCTGATGGCATCCACCACGTTGGGTATCCCTTCGCCGGCCTTGAAGACAAAACCGACATTCAGCCCGTGAGACATCAGGAATTTCTGGGTTCCAGAAGTCCCCACCAGGAGCAGGCCAAGAGCTGCGAACTCACTGGCGATCGGGACCAGCATTTCCTTGTCGTAGTCGTTGACGCTCAGGAACACTGTACCTTTGCGGGGAAGCGGGGATCCGGCTGCGATCTGTGCCTTGGCAAAGGCGCTCCCGAAAGTGTCCGCTACCCCCATGACTTCGCCGGTAGATTTCATTTCAGGACCGAGGAGGGTGTCGACTCCCAGAAATTTGTTAAAGGGAAAGACCGGCGATTTCACGAAACAGTGCCGGACCTGAAGCTCGTCTCCGAGCCCCAGGTTCTCAAGCTTTTCCCCAACCATCAAGCGCGCGGCGATCTTGGCGAGCGGCACGCCGGTTGCTTTGCTCACATACGGAATGGTTCGCGAAGCGCGCGGATTGACCTCGAGCACGTAAACGATGTGGTTCTTGACGGCAAACTGGATGTTCATCAGGCCGATCACATGGAGCGCCGATCCCAGCCGACGCGTGAAAACCTTCATGCGTGCCAGCAAATCCGGTTCAATCATGATGGGAGGCATGGCGCAGGTGCTGTCGCCGCTATGAATACCGGCCTCCTCGACATGCTCCATGACTCCCGCGATGACCACGCGTTCGCCGTCAGCCAGCGCGTCGACGTCGTATTCGAACGCATCCTCCAGAAACTCATCGATCAGGACCGGGTGTTCCGGGGAGGCCTGCACGGCGGTTGCCATGTAGCGCATCAGCGAAGGCTCGTCATAAACGATCGACATGGCGCGGCCGCCGAGGACATAGGATGGCCGCACCAGGACGGGATAACCAATCCCGTCGGCTACCGTACAGGCCTCCTCCGGCGAGCGGGCCGTCCCGTTGCGCGGCTGGGGGATACCGAGATCCCGTAGCAGCTTTCCGAAGCGTTCTCTGTCTTCCGCCAGATCGATGCATTCGGGTGATGTTCCCAGGATGGGCACCCCGGCGGCCTGAAGCTTGAGCGCAAGATTGAGGGGAGTCTGCCCTCCATACTGCACGATGACGCCGTCGGGCTTCTCAACCGCCATGATCTCCATAACATCTTCAAAGGTAAGCGGCTCGAAATACAGCCGGTCCGAGGTGTCATAGTCGGTCGAGACCGTTTCGGGATTGCAGTTGATCATGATCGTCTCGTAGCCGATCTCTCGGAGCGCAAATGAGGCGTGGCAGCAGCAATAGTCGAATTCAATCCCCTGGCCGATTCGATTGGGCCCGCTGCCCAGCACGGCGACCTTTTTCCTCAAGGTGGGAGCAGCTTCACATTCGCTTTCATAGGTCGAATAGAGATAGGGCGTGAAGGATTCGAATTCAGCCGCGCACGTATCCACTCTTTTGAAGACCGGCCGCAGGCCCAGATCATGCCGGCGCAGCCGGACTTGTTCCGCGGAGACGGGCACGCCGGATTCCTCGATCAGGAACTGTGCGACCATTTGATCCGAGAGGCCTGCGCGTTTGCATTCGCGGAGCAGTTCTGCGGGGAGTTGTCCGAGCCGGTAGTCCTGCACACGCTTCTGCAAATCCACAATTTCCTTCAACTGGTTGAGAAACCAGGGATCGATCCGGGTGAGTTCGTGCAGTTCCTCGATCGTAGTACCCTGCATCAGGGCATAGAGCAGATAGTCGAGGCGCTCGGGCACGGGAATCAGCAGATTGCGGTGGAGCTTGTCGGGATCGATCTTCTCCGGTTTTTTCCCTTTCTCGAGCGAGCGCACCCCCTTCAGCAGAGCCTCCTTGAAGGTGCGTCCGATGGCCATCACTTCACCAACCGACTTCATCTGCGTCCCGAGGGTGGAATCGGCTTCCGCAAATTTCTCGAAGTTCCATTTGGGAATCTTGACCACTACATAATCGATGCTGGGTTCGAAGCAGGCCGGGGTTTTCTTCGTGATGTCGTTCGGGATCTCGTCGAGCGTGTAGCCGACGGCAAGCTTGGCAGCAATCTTTGCGATGGGGAATCCTGTGGCCTTGGAAGCCAGAGCCGAGCTGCGCGAGACCCGGGGGTTCATTTCAATCACGATGAGCGCGCCGGTCTGCGGATTCACAGCGAACTGGATGTTGGATCCGCCGGTCTCCACGCCGACCTTGCGGATGATGCGGATCGCGGCATCGCGCATGCGCTGATACTCTTTATCGGTCAAGGTCTGCGCCGGGGCCACAGTGATGGAATCCCCCGTGTGCACACCCATGGGATCAAAATTCTCGATCGTGCAGATGATCACCACATTGTCGTTGAGGTCCCTCATCACTTCGAGCTCGTACTCTTTCCATCCGATGAGCGACTGCTCGACCAGAACTTCGTGCACGGGGGAGACATCGAGCCCGCGACTCACGATCCTCTCGAAATCTTCCGGATTGAGGGCGATTCCCCCTCCGTATCCCCCCAACGTGAAGCTGGGCCGGATAATCGCAGGCAACCCGGCGAGTACCAGAAAGTTGCGTGCCTCATCCAGGCTCCGAACCACCCGGGAGAGAGCCGACTGGAGCCCGATGTCAGCCATAGCATCCTTAAAAAGCTGACGATCCTCGGCGATTTCGACTGCGCGCTGCTTGGCGCCGATCAGCTCGACACCGTACTTCGCCAGGATGCCGGCTTTTGCCAGTGCTACGGAGATGTTCAGGCCCGTCTGGCCGCCGACGGTCGGCAGCAGGGCATCAGGCCGTTCCCGCGCGATGATAGCGCCGACGAACTCCAGGGTAAGCGGCTCGATATAAGTCCGGTCAGCCAATTCCGGGTCGGTCATGATCGTGGCCGGATTGGAATTCACCAGCACGATCTCGTATCCCTCAGCGCGCAGGGCCTTGCAGGCTTGCGTCCCGGAGTAATCAAACTCACAGGCTTGGCCGATAATAATCGGACCGGAACCAATGATGAGGATTCTTCGGATATCAGTGCGCTTGGGCATGGGCTACCTGCGAAATTCCGCCATGAGCCGTTTAAATTCGGTAAATAGGTAATGCGAGTCATGAGGCCCCGGAGACGCCTCCGGATGATATTGCACTGAGAAGGCGGGCACCTGGAGATGCCGTATCCCCTCCAGCGTCTGGTCGTTGAGGTTAAAATGAGTCGGCTCGACACGCCTCAGGTTGAGTGAGTCCACATCGACGGCAAAACCGTGATTCTGAGCTGTGATCTCCACGCGTCCCGTTTTTACATTCTTTACCGGCTGGTTGGCTCCACGATGACCGAACTTGAGCTTGTAGGTCTTCCCACCCAGGGCCAAGCCCATGATCTGATGGCCGAGGCAGATGCCGAATAGGGGAACTTTGCCGAGCAGCCGCCGCACCGTCTCGATGGCATAGCCGAGAGGGGCCGGATCTCCCGGTCCGTTGGAAAGGAAGACTCCATCCGGACGGAGGGCCAGGACGTCTTCAACGCCGGTTTCCGCAGGAACGATCCGGATATTGCAGCCGGAACGAGCCAGGTTGGCGAGGATCGTCCTCTTGATGCCGAAATCGTAGGCTACGACTCGAAAGCGCTCTGAAGGAATCGAGGATGGATTCGGCCACTCATACGGTGTACGGCAGCTGACTGAGGATGCGAGGTCCTGGCCGAGCATGGCCGGCACCTGACGAGCCCGTTCGGCAAGTCTCCGAGCGTCGAGGTCGATCGAGCTGATGATGCCGCGCATGGCACCGCGCGTGCGGATATGTCGGACAAGCGCCCGCGTGTCCACCTCGGAGATGGACACAATCGCATGGTGCTGCAAATATTCCGCGAGCGATTCCAGCGCGCGCCAGTTTGATGTAAAGGCACTGAACTCACGGGCGACGAAACCCTGCACAAAAGGCTTGCCGGACTCCTCATCCTCGCGGTTCATGCCGTAGTTGCCGATGTGGGGGTAAGTCATTACGACGATCTGTCCGGCATAGGAGGGATCGGTGAGGATCTCCTGGTACCCGGAAAGCGAGGTATTGAAAACCACCTCGCCGCAGACTTCCCCATCGGCACCAAAGGCGCGGCCTGTGAATGTGCGGCCGTCTTCGAGTGCCAGTAGTGCGTTCATTGGTACCGTGCTGCATTCAGAATGCGCGGATGGTACTTGACGCCGGACGGACGGGCATATGGCCTCCCGTCTGAATCATCCAGTCTTCGATTGCGCAACGCAGGAAACCCCTCTCGAGGAGGTCTCTCTGGAGTCATTCCACCAGGCCCAGACGCGAGACGGGCCAATAGCGGAAGATTGCCTTGCCGTAGATCAGGCTTCTCGGCACAAAACCCCACATACGGCTGTCATTGCTGGAATTTCGATGATCCCCGAGCACGAAATAATGATCAGGCGGGACCACGCTCCTGGAGAAGGACTCATGATCCCGAAAATCCGGTTTCAGGTACGGCTCCTCGATCTTGACTCCGTTTACATAAAGCAATCCGATTCTGATCTCAACCACATCCCCGGGCACGCCAACCACGCGTTTGATGAACGACTTGTTCGTGTCTCTGGGATACCAGAAAACCACGACGTCGCCCCGCTGAATATTTTCGAAGCGGTAGATGAATCGGTTTACAAATATCCGCTCCTGATCCACCAGGCGCGGCTGCATGCTGGTTCCTTCGACCTTCACAGGCTGGATCACGAAAATTACTATAAAAATCGCAATCGCGACGGCCAGGATGATATCCCGGACCCAGGATTTTAATTCGGAAATGAGATTCAATCCTGAAGCATGAGAATCGCGAGGCTCAGGTACGGTCGGACCTTCCGGCGGAGTGGCAGATCTCTGTTCCATCTAGTTTCACTGTCTCGCGGCCGCGTCTGTTACGAGGCACGGTCCCTGAATTTAATCTATCAAGGTAACAGAGGTGTCCCCAAAACTCAACTGCTTTGTTCCGTAGTCGACGAAGTCTGTGGCAGCTGTTATAATCCAGTTTCACAGTCTCGACGCAGTTCCGCTGGGATGTGCCTCATCGGCAGTTGGGTGTCCAGGGTGAAGGATTTGCCCTTCGGGCTTCTCACCGAATATGCTCCGTCGCGCGGCAGGAGATCCGATGCTGCGGAAGGCAGCGGGTGCTGAAGAAAAGGAGCGCCATCGCGCTCGTTCATGGCTGGAATCAGGGTCTTTTATGAAAGTTGTCGTACTTAGCGGAAGCCGTCAAAAAAACTGCACCCTCAAGGACGTGGCGGGCGGATTTGGAACGGTTTTTACAGTGGGGCGATCTCCCTTCGCGCGGCTGCTCGAGATTGCCAAGCGCAGGATTGCTTCGATCCCCAACATCACCCTCGCCTATCTTCACGCCATCCTAGTGAGCCATGGCGCCGAAGTCCGTGTCCTCGATGTCCGCAGCCTGGACGAACTCGAACCGGCCGACCTCTATCTGATTGCATCCTCGATTGTCGATTGCACCTTTGAGCGCGAGATCGGACTGCAGGCCAGACGTCGTTTTGGCAGCAGGATCGGCTATTTCGGGGCATTCGCCGCGACAGTGCCCGAGTTTTTCTCCGACGCAGCTGATTTTATAGTCAAGGAAGAGATCGAAAATATCGCCCCCGCGCTGGCGCGCGGGGAGATGCCGACGGGCGTGGTTTCGGCCGGATTTGTCGCAGACCTGAATTCTCTCCCCTTTCCCAGGTGGGATCAATTCGATATCCAGCGGTTCCGTTACCAGATTATCACCAGCCGCGGGGCGACCCTCCCCATGCTGGGCAGCCGCGGCTGTCCATACACCTGCAGCTATTGCCCCTACCTGGTGAACTCCAAGTACCGCGTCCGGTCCCCTGAGAACATCGTCGACGAGATCGAACATCTGGTGGGCCGATACGGCATTCGCGGGATCTCCTTTCGTGACCCCAACCTCACCTACGGCAAGGCGCGGGCTCGGGAGTTTGCCGAACTGCTGCTGCGCCGCGGGCTGAACGTCCGCTGGAGCATGGAGGCGCGCACCGATCGTCTTGATCCGGAGCTGGTCAACTTGCTGCACCGGGCTGGGCTGCGCAGCGTAGAGGTAGGCATCGAATCCAGCGATGACAGAATCCTCCGCGCCAATCTCCGCAAAGCGATATCCAGGACCCATCAGGAGCGGGTCATCGAACACTGCCACAAGCTCGGGATCCGGGTGATTGCCAATTACACCCTCGGCCTTCCCAACGACACGGTGGGCGGTGTTCTCGACACGATCCGTTACGCCAAAAAGCTGAACACGTTTGCCATTCAATTCACGGTGACGACTCCGTATCCCGGCACTTCATTTTACCGCAACGTGCAGAGCAGGATTTTTGATCGCAATTGGGAGCACTTTAACGGCTGGACCAGCGTGTACCATCACCCGGCTATTCCTCCTGAAGAACTCCATCGTCTGCGCGAGTTTGCCTACGTCACCTACCACCTGCGGCCCCGGTACATCTGGAGATTCCTGCGCTCTACGTTGCTGCACGCGCTCCTTTTTCCTGATCCGGAGCTTTCGGAAGCCTGAGGGAGAGCTTATGGCTGTGATCGGGTTGCTGACATGGCTGCTGTTATCCTGGGCAGCTCCCTCCCGGCCCGCGCAAAGCACGGCAGTCTTTGTCACCGCGAGCTTCCAGGACAAGAACCGCCTGTATCTCGAGAACCTGAGCCGAGAAGAGATTCATGTGTTTGAAAACGGGAAACCCCGCGAGGTCGAGTTTCTCGCCAGCAAGGAAGTCCCGGTCGCCTACGGATTGCTCTGGGACCGCGACTTGTTGCCGAAGCCCTTTGATGATCCGCGAGCCGGACAGTACGGCATTCCGAGCGCCACGGCGGCTACCAACGTAGCCTATCAGCTCCTCGATCAGGCGCTGGGCCGCCACGTGGGGTGGGTCGCCACCTATGATTCCGAGTTTCGCCTCGCCATAGATTTCACGCAGGATACCGGCCTGATCAAAGACGCCATCCAGCAATTGCAAGGGGAACGTTTCATAGAGGAACCCACGCTCTATGGCGCTCTTTTCACAGCCGTCAAGAAACTGAGCCAGCGCAACGAAAAGCGCCGTGTGCTGATCGTATTCCTCGATTATCTCGACTTTGAGACAAGCGGCAAACTCAAACCTTTGAAAAACCTGTTATCCGCATCCAATGTGGAACTCTTCATTGCCGGCTTCCCGGTTTCGAAAATAGCCAGTTCCCACGGATTGCCGCCATTGCAAAGCGAGGCCTCGTTGCGCGAGCTGGCAGACGTAACGGCGGGCGGAGCCTACTTTTCCCTTATGGATGGGATTGAGGGCATGGGGCGGCGCATCTCCTACCAGATAGCCAGCTACTACACAGTCGGATTTCAGGCTGAATCGCCTCCCGATCAGCCGGCCAAGCTGAAGATCGACTGCACCAGGCCCGGCACGAAAGTAATCACTCGTCCGGTAGTGCCTATCCTCCAGTGACGCACCGATGGGCCGGTGGCTTCTTCCCGAAAAAGGCGTTGGCGTATTTACGAACACATATACGTGGTCTGCCTCCCATAAAGTTCGGCAATTCCCCCGTCGATAAGGGACATGGTCCCTTCGAGAAACGACATGGCTTTGCGCAGAAGTGGGGTATGGACTATCGGTAGCGGGAAGGGCGGGGTTGGCAAGAGCTTCCTGGCTGCCGCCATGGGAGTCGTGCTCGCCCGGGCCGGCAGGTCCGTCATAGTGGTCGACGCCGATCTGAGCGCACCCAATCTGCACACATACCTGGGAATCAGGGCGCCCGGAGTGACACTTCTGGATGTGCTGGAGCAGCGTTCCGCACTCTCGGATGCGCTGGTGACGACCCCGGAGCCGCAAATGCGTTTCCTGAGCTGCGTCGGCGAGGAGCTCGGCATGGCAGACCTCAACTTCCAGGAACAGGCTGCGATCGCCGAATCCCTCTCGCATTTGGAAGCGGACCATGTGTTGATTGACGTGGGGAGAGGCACCTCCTGCAGCGTGCTGGATTTTTTCAACCTGGGTACAGAGTCCATCGTCGTAGCATCGCCGGACCAGGTGTCCATGCAGTCTGCCTATGGATTTGTCAAGAATTCGATCTACCGCCGGCTGCAGAGAACCTATGGATCCCACCAGGCCGTAAGTGCAGCCCTGCGCCAGATGCGTCAGAGCGCGCATGCGGCTCAGGCGCGGACGATGACTGATTTCTATGATCTGGTGAGGCCCGCAGCCAAAGAGCTGGCCGAGAGTATCGCCGCGACGGTGGCTGCCTATAGCCCGCACCTGCTGGTGAACCTGGCCGTTTCCGAGCAGGACCAGCGCAAGGCAGAGATCATACAGTCGGCAGCAGGAAAGATTCTCAATGTTACCCTGCGCCTCTGCGGCCCGATCCTATACGACGCCGCAGTGCGCAAGACCCCCCAGCTCGCAGTTCGAATGGATGGCAGCGTGCCCGACTGCGCTGCGGCGCGGCAAATCCAGCAGATGACGTTGCACCTCGCAGATCACGACGCCCGCGCCGACGACGCAAGAGACAGCAGGCCCCACGCCCCTCCTGCGGTCGTGCCTGCGACCGGGCTCAACGACAGCCTTGTGTTCATGGGCAGAGATCTGCACGTTCAGACCGAAGACATGGGCGACACCGGACGCTGCATTACAACACAAGTCTTCTGCGACGGCCGTGTTATACTGTCGACGAAATCGGAATATCCCCCGACGTGGCAGGACCTGCAACCCGGCAGCCAGGTAGTGGAATTGATGCGCGCTCAGCATTTCAATGTAATCCGCGAGATAGAGAACCGAATGACAAGGCTTGAGTCCGCCCAGGCGTGAGATCTTCATGATCGAAAACCATCCAGCCCCCACCAGAATCCTGATTGTCGACGACGAGCCGGAAATGCGCTCCATCATTGCGCGCAGCCTGGCGGACAGCTCCCGCGAGTGCATCCTGGCCTCAAATTCATTCGAAGCCATGGAAAAGATCAGCAAGGATCGCTTCTCCCTGGTGATGAGCGACGTGCACATGCCGGAAATGTCCGGGATCGAACTCCTGCGGCGAATCAAAAACCACGATCCGGACATATCCGTCATCATGATCACCGGTGTGCGGGATCTGGCAACTGCGGTGGATTCGCTTAAGCTGGGCGCGTGCGACTACATCACCAAACCTTTCGAGGTGCTTGCCATCCGTCGCGCGGTTGACAGAGCGCTGGAGCAGAACCGGCTCATCATGGAAAACCGCTATTACCAGCGTGAGCTGGAGCGGCTCGTGGAGAAGCGCACCCTCGAACTGCACGGTGCCCTGGAAGAGGTTGAAGAAAGTTACCGGTATACGCTGGAGGCACTGGCGGCTGCGCTGGATGCGCGTGAGCATGAAACTCAGGCTCACTCCCATCGCGTGCGCGAATATGCGTTCGTGCTCGCGCGGAGACTGGGTCTCCGGGACGAAGAGCTGATTCACATCGGGCGCGGAGCACTGCTGCACGATGTCGGGAAGATCGGCGTGCCGGATTCCATCCTTTTGAAGCCCGGGAAGCTCACGCCGGAGGAATGGGCCCTGATGAAACGGCACCCCCAGGTCGGTTATGAGATCCTGGAGGGCATCAAGTTCCTGAGACAGGCTTCCGAGATCGTCCTGGCCCACCAGGAACGCTGGGATGGCGAGGGATACCCGAACAAGCTCAAGGAGACGGAAATCCCTCTCGGAGCCAGGATTTTCGGCGTGGTGGACACGCTGGATGCCATGACCAGCAACCGGCCTTACCGCAAGGCTCTTTCCTTCGAGGCCGCGCGGCAAGAGGTGCTCCGCTGCAGCGGCAGCCAGTTTGATCCTCGCGTGGCCGAGGTGTTCCTCAGCATCGAACCTGATACCTGGAAACAGATTCACGACCTCGTGAATTGCCGGCAGCGAATCCAGGACGCACGCGGCATTCTATGTCCCACATAAAACTCGAGCCGCTCAGCCAGGCGGAGACAAACCTCATGGCGACCCTCATGGATGAGGAGGAGCAGGCCTGGCTGCGCGAGCTCGACTGGGATTATGCACCTATACGCCGCATCCTGGAATCCTTCCTGAAGCAGCGGCTGCTTCCGGGCTTTGTGCTTGCGGGCGACGCCAAGATCCTGGGATACAGCTATTTCCTCATCTCTCATCTCAAAGGGGTGATCGGGACTCTCTATGCTTCGCCCCCACATGGACAGCAGGCAGCCGATTCCATCCTGTCGCGTACGATTGAAAGTCTGAAGGCGATTCGAAACGTGCGCCGCATCGAGGCCCAAATTCTGCCGCTCAACGGTTTGAACCCCGACCCGATCTTTGCGTCCCATGGCTTCCAGTATTTTCTCCGCCACTATCTGGAGCTGGATCTGTCGATGCGCGAATGGCCGGGACCAAAACCCTCCGCAGCGATCGTTCCCTGGCATTCCAGCCATCTGCTGCCGGCGGCCGGAGTTGCCTACCGGAGTTATCGGAATGGCATCGACGCCATCATTTGCGCGGATTATGGTTCGGAGGCTACCTGTGCGGCGTATCTGCGGAGCCTGGTGGACAATCCCGGCTGCGGCGTGTTTCTACCCGGGTCTTCTTTTGTCGGCCTCGACAGCCGCGGCTCCCCTTGCGGCTTTATCCTGGCTTCGCGCATCTCGAACACAGCGGCGATGATCCCACAGATTTCTATCCATCCGGCTCACCAGGGGAAAGGACTGGGTAACGCCCTTATCCACCGCGCCTTGAGCTCCCTGCAGTCGGCTGGCTTTCAGATGGTGCGCCTCACGGTTACGGGTCAGAATCGGCGCGCCTTCGAGTGGTATCAGCGCCTTGGATTCAAGATACGCCGTGATTTCGGAGCCTACCTCTGGAAGGACGATTGATCATCTCTCGAAAACAACTTTCCCGTCCACGATCGTCATGTCGACGTTCATCTTGAGGATCTCGTTCGGATTGATCTTGAGCAAGTTCCGATCCAGGACCGCGATATCCGCCAGTTTGCCGGCCTTGAGGGTTCCCCGCACGTCGGCTTCGAAGGCGGCCACGGCGTTGTTGATGGTATAGGCCTTTAAAGCTTCCGCCACGGTTATCTTCTGCTCGGGGAACCTTGTTTTCAGACCAATCGCGCTATCGCGGCTCAGTTCGGGAGTAGTTGGTACTCAGGACAACGATATCGACGCGCCGATTACGGGCTCGGCCATCCGGCGTATCATTCGGAGCGACTGGGCGAAACTCCGCGTAACCGGCTGCCGAAAGCTGAGCCGGAGCAAAACTGTAGTATTCCACAAGATAGCGGGTGATCGCGGTGGATCTTGCCGTTGACAGTTCCCAGTTGGAGGGAAAGCGCACGGTCTGGATCGGCACATCATCGGTATGACCTTCAACGCGGACCTGGCTGTTTCTGGCGAGAAGCTGTGGAGCCAGTGAATCCAGCAGGTCGCGTCCTTCGGCCTTGAGTTGATCGGAGCCCGAATCGAAACAACTCCCTTCGCCGAGGCTGATCACCAGACCGCGCGGATCCAGCCGCGTCCGTACCTTGGTCGCCAACGCCCGCGATTTTAATAGGGCATCCACGTCCTGTTTGAACCGCGCGAGCGTGAGTGCTCCGCCTTTCGGCAGTGCATCGCGCACGTAATTGGTCTTGAGGCCCTTGATGCTCTGGACGGAGTACTCTTTGAGTACCTTATCCTTGGGAGTATCCACCTGCTCATATAGATCACGGCTGAGCGGCGTGCCGGCATCACCTCCGCTGCTCAGGCTCAGGGCGTCGCTGCCGGTGGGGAAAACGGAGCCGTTGAAGGAAGCTCTCATGGAGAGGACCATGCGGCCATACTTCTGAGCATCCACCGTGGAGATGGCATACATGGTGGTAAAGAAAGCAAACAGGAGCGTGACAAAGTCCGCGTAGGACACCAGCCAGCGCTCATGGTTTGCGTGTTCTGGCGGTTTATTCTTGCGCACGACAGATCCTGACTAGGCAGCTTTGACCTGTGCCACCGAAGCGGCCGCCTTCGACAAGGCCTCCTGCTCCTTGGAATTGAGGAAGCTCTTGAGTTTGTCTTCGATGAGCCGCGGATTCTCACCCTCGAGGATGGAGATCACTCCTGCAAGGATGATCTCCTTCGCGACCATCTCTGCCCGGTGACGGAGTTTGAGCTTGCCGGCGATCGGCAGGTACACCACATTAGCGAGCCCAACGCCATAGACGGTGGCCACAAAGGCCACGGCGATACCGCCGCCGAGCTTGCTCGGATCGGTGAGGTTTTCCATCACATGGATCAGGCCGAGTACCGCCCCGAGGATGCCGATGGTCGGTGAATACCCTCCTGCCGCCTCCCAGAACTTGATTGGGAGTTCGCCTTCCTCCTCCATGTTGGTAATCTCCATCTCCATGGTCTCGCGCAATGTCTTGGGCTCAATGCCGTCCACGGCCATGTTCAGGGCTTTCTTGAGAAATGGATCGGAGGCTTTTTCCGTGTCCGCTTCGAGGGAGATGATCCCCTGCCGGCGCGCCTTATTGGCATAGCGGATAATCTCGGCGATGATATCCTTGTTGTTGATCCTGGGAGCGAAGAAAGCTTTGCCGACCGATTTCATGCCGTTAATAAACACAGTCATCGGGAACATGACCAGGCAGGCGCCGAAAGTGCCGCCGATAACAATGAGTGCGGCAGTGCCCTGGATGAGGGACCCGACCTTGCCGCCTTCTAGGGCCTGACCACCCAGGATCGCGCCGAGAGCCAGCAGCAACCCCAAGATTGTAGATACATCCATTTCTAACCTTCAGCCATCACAGGCGTTCCGACTTTAGCCAGTCTGCGCTCGCTCGCGGCCTCCACCAAGCCGGCCACCATTCTGCGATAGCGTACGACCATGTCGATGATCTCCACCATGCGGTCGCGCACAATCACCTTGTCGTTGTTGGTCAAGGTGATCACGGTATCCGGAGTCTCCTCGATACACTCGATCAGATCACAATTCACGACGATCTGCTGGCCATTGATTTTGGTCAAAAGAATCATGAACATCCCATCGGTCTGGTGAATCAGTGGGATATATCGGCGTCAAGGGGAGAATCCGTTAGGGTATGCGTCAGGAAATCAGGAAAGGGATCGACTTCAGGTAGGAAAGGAGGGGTATGGGAGGACAGGCATCCGGAATTTGGCGGATGAGACGAGCCACGAATCGGAAATCCTCCCGGGTGTCGACGGTGATGCGCACATCGGGAAAACGCAGTTCCTTTGGTGGGTCCGGGAATGCGGCCCGGAATTCTTCACGATGTTCCTTGATATAGATCGTGACATGCTCCCGATGGTGCGGCATGCGGCCGAGTTGATCGACGCGCGCGAGCGCCGCACTCGTGATGGCCTCGGTCGCCGCGCCGACGGGAAGATTCCTCTCCATGCAATAGTCGAGGTCGTCCGCCCGCAATGCTTCCACAATCCTGTCCACTGAGCCAATGTCGATGAGCGGATTATCCGCCGTGGCGCGGACAATGACCTCGGCGCGGAAGATTTCGGCAGCCTGGCTGAATCGTGCCAGCACATCGCGATCGGGTCCGCGATAGGACGACACACCCAGCCGGCGTGATTCTTCGACCACGGCATTATCCTCATCCAATGTTGTGGTCAGGACCACCACACCATCCAGCGAACGGGCAGCCCGCAACCGCTCGACCGTTCGTTCCAGGATGGACTTTCCCTGCATGCGCAATAGCACCTTGCCCGGTAGCCGCGTGCTGCCCATGCGCGCCTGAAGGAATCCCAAGGTAAGGCCCATGGTTCCCGTCCCCATGCTTCAGCAGGTTGCGGCCGCGCGCATTGCTGCCCGGTGCAAGCTCGCACACACCCACTCGACCTGCTCGCGAGTCATGTCCGGATACAATGGCAGGCTGATGAGGCGGCGGCCCAGAGTTTCCGTGATGCTCAGATCGGCCTGCGGCAGCGCCAGTCCGCGATAGAATGAAAATTCGTGCACCGGCGGATAGTGAATGCTGGATTGAATTCGGTCGGCCCTGAGTTGCTCCACGACAAGCGCACGATCCAGACCTTCACCCAGCACCACAACGCACAGATGGTGGGACGATTTCCCCGGGTGACGTGCGAAAGGGATCCTCCAGCAGGATCCCTTTCCGAGAAGCTCGCGATACCACCCGACGCGCTCCTTCCTACGGCGGTTCATCTCTGTCAACGATGATAACTGCACCCTGAGAATGGCCGCGCGCACATCATCCATGCGGTAATTGAAGCCGGCATCTGCGACATCGTAGGAGGACTGATGGCCCAGATAACGGTCCCAGGTCAGAGAGGTCATCCCGTGCGAGCGCAGGATTCTGATCTTCTGGGCGATGCGGTCGCTCGCCGTCGTGATCATGCCACCCTCGCCGCAGGTGAGGTTTTTGTTGCCGAAAAAACTGAAGCAACCCACGTCGCCCCAAGCCCCGCAACCTATGCCGTTCCAGCTCGCTCCGGGCGCATGCGCCGCGTCTTCCACGACCCACAGCCCGTGATGCCGGGCCAGATCCATGATGGCATCCATGGCGCAGGGGTAGCCGCCATAATGCATAACGCAGATGCCGCGGGTGCGGGGTGTGATGGCCCTTTCCAGGATTTCAGCCGAGGGGAGCATGTGATCGAGCGAGGATACGTCGACAAAGCGGGGCACGCCCCCCGCATGCCATATGCAATTCGCGGCCGCAACAAAACTCAACGACGGCGTGAGCACTTCGTCACCCGGCTTCAGCCCGAGCACTGCAAAAGCAAGATGGAGGGCAGCCGTGCCGCTGGAAACCGCGATCGCGTGGGCGACGCCGGTCTGCGCGGCAAATTCGGACTCCAGCTCGCGAGCTACTGGACCATAGGTCCACCAGCCGGAGCGCAGCACAGCAGTGGCTTCCTGAATCTCCGCCTCGCCAAAGCTCGGCGCGCTCA
The DNA here is from genome assembly GCA_964353465.1 of uncultured Acidobacteriota bacterium. GTDB lineage: Bacteria > Acidobacteriota > UBA6911 > UBA6911 > UBA6911 > JAFNAG01. Next base: position 17,905 of record CAYGWQ010000024.1, read on the forward strand.
GGGGCACACGCCAGTCAATCGAGGGAAAAGGCTGCGGTGTGGTTTTGGAATTCCTGCTGGGCAAGCTCATAATCTTCTCGGCAACCGATATCGAACCAGAAATCTTCGGAGTGGAATCCGACTACCTTTTCACCGCAATGCAGAAGACGAAGCACGAGATCAGGGAAATCGAGGGCTTCGTCGCTGTGGATGTAGCTCAGCACGCTCGGCTCATACATGTACACGCCCATGCTGCAATCAAAGGAATAGAGCGGCTTCTCCCGATAGGCCACCAGCTCGTATCGGTCGTTGGTCTCTAGCACTCCCAGGTCGATGCGCACATCTTTGCGGCGCGTGGCGATGGTGAGCGCAGCGCCCGATGCCAAGTGGTACTTACGCATTGCCTGGTAGTTCAGTGTGGTGAGCACGTCGCCGTTCATGACCAGAAATGTCTCATCCAGCCCGGGAATCCGCGCCAGCGGGCCGGCGGTGCCGAGCGGGCGCGACTCGCGCATATAGTGCAGATTGAGGCCTGGAATGTTGCGATGGCCGTTCTGGAAATAGGCTTCAATCAATTCGCCGAGATAACCGACCGACAACCAGATGTCGTCGATTCCCTGGCTGACCAACTGGCGGATAATGATCTCCAGGATGGGCCGGTCGCCGATCGGCACCAGCGGCTTGGGGAAGACCGTGGTATAGGGTGCCAGCCGTGTGCCTCTCCCACCTGCCAGTATCACTGCTTTCATCACGGCCTCCTCTGCGCCTCAATCCAAGGGCTTTGGGCAACCATGCCGGTGCTTGTCATGGGCCACGGATCCGGGAGCAAGATTTCGGCCGGCTCCACTTTGCCATTTGCGGCAGCGACAACCTGTGGGGAGAGGAATATCGCGGATTCATAGCAGGACATCAGTAATCCATCGGTGAACTTCCCCACCGCGGGCCGGACCCTGCGGCCGAGACGCATCTCGATCAGCCACGCGGGGAAATCGGCTCCTGCCGCAATCGTGAGAGCGATACCGCCGGAAAAACGGGGATTCACTTCGAATACCGTGCCCCTGCCATCGTGCCACTTGAGCTGGATGTTGGCCGGCCCCCGGATTTGGAGAGCTTCCGATACACGCACGCCCAGATCGATCAACGCCGGGTTGTGCCACGTCTGCCCGCGATCGGTGACTCCGGAACGCACCACCAAACGTTCCCGCGGCACAACGCTGATGATCCTGCCGTTGAAATCCGCGAGCACGTCGATGGTGAATTCGCGGCCTTGGAGAAACTCCTGGACGACCGGATCCTGCACATATTCCAGAAAAAACCGGAGTTCCCACTCATTGGCTATGTAGTGGCAGCCGACGCTTCCCCTGCCCTGTCGAGGTTTGAGAAAAAGCGGGTAGTTGAGGCTGCCGAAATCCAACTCGTGCGGCAGCCAGGTGCGCGGCACGGTAATGCCTTTTCCGGCAAGAAAGTGCACCGTCCGATGCTTGTCGTTGCAGATAGCTCCGATCTCGCGCCCCGACACCGCAACCCGAACGCCCATTTCCAAAAACGAATCGGCAAAGGCGCCGAATAGCGGCAGCTCGTCGTCGATGGTGGGAATAAGAAGGTGAATCCGCTCCTTGAAGCAAATCGATTTGATATAGGGGATATAGCGCTCATCGGTGGTCAGGGGGACAAGATAGTGGCGCGTACTCCAATAAAGTCCCGGACTGAGGGTGTTCATGTCGGTGGTGACAACGTTCCCACGCACGCCCAGATGCTTCAGCGCATGCACGAAACCCTGAATGAGCGGCACCCGGCGGCTGGCGGCGGTAATAAGGATGTTGATCTCTCGCACGAGCTTCTCTCCCGTCATGCAAGGGAGCCGCTGGACCGCGGCCCCTCGTTTGTGGTTTCAGCAATGGCTTCGCCGGCGGCGCCGGCACCGGAAGAAGGCAACAGATCCTCCCATTGCAGAACGCTGTCCTTTACGAGATCCCGGCGGGCCCGCATGCCGATCACCTTGTCCACCTCACACGGATGCAGGCCGCCGGCAGGCCGCTTGCAGGTAAGCATCCAGGGATGAATGGTCTCGTGGGCCCGGATATCGGCGGCTGTCACTATGCTGCGCCGGCTCCATTGACGGCCCTGTTCTTCGGCCCGGCTCGGATGCTTGTCGCCGTTGCCAAGACTTGCTTCCACGGAGCCAAGGCCGGTAATGAGAGCACGCAGGTCACCCGGATCGAGGCTGGCTTTGTGATCGGGGCCGGGAGCATTCCGATCCAGGGTGAAATGCCTCTCCAGCACCCTGGCGCCCAGAGCTGCGGCGATCAGAGAGAAGAGCGTACCCTGGCTGTGATCGGAAAATCCCACCGGGAGGTGGAAATGGTCCCGCAGCGTCAGCATCGATCTGAGATTGAGTGATTCGGGAGGGGCAGGATAGCTGGAAACACAATGGAGCAGGACGATGTCGCGCGCACCGCAATCCCTGAGTGTGTGGACGGCCTCCTCGACCTCCGCAAGGAACGACATCCCGGTGGAAAGCAGGATCGGCTTGCCCTTGCGTGCAATATGGCGAAGCAGCGGGATGTGGGTCAAATCCGAGGATGCAATCTTGAAGCCCGGGACGCCCAGAGCATCCAGAAAATCTGCGCTCTCCTCATCGAAAGGAGTTGAAAGAAAGAGGATGCCCCGCCTGTCCGCGTGATCCTTCAGCTTCTTATGGTCATCCCAGGAGAGTTCCAGTCGGCGAAACATCTCATAGGCAGTCTCGCTGCCGTCTGTTTGCTGCACCAGCCGGTCGGGGGTCGCCACCATAAGGCGATCGGCTCGGAAGGTCTGGAATTTCACGGCCTCGGCGCCGCAATCTGATGCGGCGTCGATAAGCTTGAGGGCCTGCTCCACACTGCCGTCGTGGTTAATCCCGATCTCTGCGATCACAAACACCTTCGCGGAGAAACCGATCGGCTTCCCTCCCAACAGGAACTCATGGCGACTCATTTCGATCCTCGAGTTGCTTCAAGACCATCGGTATCTGGAAAAGAGATTCGACGACAAAATCCGTCTGTTCTGCTGCCTCTGCCGCGCCGGCCACCGGCCGCCGGTGCACCAGCACACTCCTCATGCCGACGCCACGCGCCCCGCGACAATCCTTTTCAATGCTATCGCCGATGAAGAGGGCCTCAGATGGCCGCACCTTCAGATCGGCAAGCATCAGCTGGAACGAATGGGGATGAGGTTTTTCCCTCTCGCAGCCGTAGTGCCAGGTGCAAAGAATCCTGTCCATGAACCCGATCAGGCCCAGCGCCCGGCATTTTCTCTCCTGTACTTCGGGAGTGCCATCCGTGATGACGCCGAGTCGATAGGTCCGGTGCCACTCCCGCAGCAGATCCTCGTAGCCGGCAAAAAGCCGGATCGCCGGCTCGTGGCGGCGATAGACATCCACCAGCTCATCCACACGAGCCGTGGAGCCGGAAAAGCGCTCCAAGACTGCCGGCATCACGGCACGCCTCCCTTCCCGAGCGAAGATCTCCATCATGACTCCCGAGATTTCATCGGAGGGCCGGCCGCATTGAGCGCCGACATATTCCGCGACCGCGCGAAAGCCGCTTGCGATGAAATCGTGTTCGCGATACAGAGTGTCGTCCAGATCGAAAACCAAAGCGCGAGTCATCGGGATTTTGCCTGGGATCCTTCCTTGATGCGCCTCATCAGGATGCTTCGGAGCATTCGACACACGCGCTGCGCGCCGAGCCCATCTACGGCGCGCCTCCCCCGAAAAGCGAGCGTGCGCCGCAACTCCTGGTCCCCTGCGAGCCGGAAACATTGAAACGAAAGCCGGGAGGGGGTGAGCGATTTTCCATACCCAAGGTCAAGGCAGAGTCCGGACTCTGCCATGGCCTGCACCGTCATCCGTTGCAGGCGGTCGTAAGACAGAGCGCAAAGCGGCGTACCGACACACAGCGCCTCATAGGCAGCCAGCCCTCCGGCTGTGATCGCGAGATCGGCGCGCCACACCAGCTCGGCAATCGACTCTCCCTGGCCGGCCCACCGGAACCGCAATGGATGCCAGCATTGCCGCGCGAGTTCCTCCTGCCCCCAGCGGGCAAATCCAGGGACGCCCACAACATCAAGGCTCAAACCTGTCCATTGCAGTCCTTCCAGGACCTTTCGGAAATAGCGCCGGGAGTCGCCTCCGCCGAGATTGATGATGATCCTGCCAACTTTCCGCCGGATCCGTTTGGCTCGCCGGCGACAGGATGTGTAGGCCGGATCCAGAACCAGGTAGGAAGGCCCCCCGCAATAGTTCGTCCCCTCTGGACAAAAACCGCCGGCAAAAGGACGAATGCTGCCGTCGATAGCGAGATCCGATGCCAGGGGCATGAGCCCAAGGTCGTGGATGCTCACAACGGGGACCGCCCGGCGGCGGGCTTCCGCCATCAGCCACTTGAGACCCTGCTCCTTCCGGGTATCAATCAGAATGGCAGATGGGGAAGCATGATCCGGCCAGGATTTACCGGGCCTGAACATCTGGTGGCCAAACTGATCGCGCTGCACCTGCTCTTGTGACCCTCGATCGTCCGAGTCCAACAGAAACAGCGGCATAACGGAGGAGCGAAGCATCCGGGCAAGCGTGAGAGTTCTCCGGAGATGGCCGAACCCGATGGCCGGCCCGGCAACAGTGCGAACCCAGAGGACCTTCTCGCCGGCTGGAGGTTTCTGCGCTTTTTTCAAGACCGTGCAATGGCTGTCCATTTCTTCAAGCGCCGCTGAGGCGGTACTGAAGGCAGATTGCGACGGTGCCGGCGTCAAGATTTTGGCGCTCCGAACCTTCATCTGTCGTGCCTTTGACTATGATCAATGCTCCATAACGATCCGCTCGCGCACGGCGGCGAACAGGCTTTTGCAGACCGGCACCAATGGCAAGATCTCAAACTCCAGAAGGTCTGCGATTAGTGCGTAATCCCGCTTTTCCTGGGCATCAATTACGGCTTTCAGGGCCGAGATCAGATTTTTGTGATGGTCCCCGGCATTGGTGCTGCCCAGAGGCACAGACTCCAGGGAGATGTCGAATGAGCTATCCAAACGGTCCAGCAACAGACTCAGCCAGTAAAAACCTTCGTAGAATTGTTTCAGATTCTCGAACGAATCCGAGCCCGGAGAGACGCGAAAACTCGCAGCCAATGAAGGAGTTGCGCTTTCAACCCGCTCGAGGTAGGTGACTGCCTCGCGGATGGAATCGACAGCCACATCGGAAAGTGTCCCCGTGATAATCTCAATCTTCTCCCGATTGTCGATTCGGCCTGGCAAACACGCCGCCTGATCCTCCGGTATCAGCGGCAAGCCGTCGACCTGGACCTGCCGGATAATCGTCCTCGGTGAAAGATGGTTGGCTTCCACAAGCTTCAGAACCTGCTCCAACGAAGTCAGATCCGGGGGAATGGGTGTGACTTCCTGCTTATCAATATATAGACGTGTCATGGCTATCCTTTCCGGGCCAAATCAAGCGGCCGGCCTGATCCCAGATAGTTCAAAGCAAATTCCGGGCCAGAAGAAGTCGACGAGGACCGAAAGCCTTCCGGATGGGAGAGCGTCACTTTCGGCTAAACCCCCGGAGTTTCAGGACCGATAGAGCCTACGTTGTAAAACAGGCAAGGGCAGCATGAAAGAACGGGTCGTCCTCGCGGGCGACCCGTTCTTCTCACGGACCAGGGTATTCCACTGATTTTTATCTTTTCCCTAATCTCTCAAACTTCTTGGTCGATAAGGAACGGTAAATCGTCCGGACTGGGATACGAGCCCGGCCGTCCAATGATTGGGCGGAGGGGAGCCCTGTCTGGCAAAGGTATGGATATCTAACGACAGCGAATTCAAGGAGGAATTCCATCATGGCTTTCAGTGTTCTCAACAACATCGCTGGTATCAACGCTCAGAACCAGTTAAATATCAACAGCGTAAGCCTGAACAAGACATTGCTCCGCTTGTCTTCGGGCAGACGCATCAATTCCGGTGCGGACGACGCGGCCGGTCTGGGCATCGCGGATAGCCTGCGCGCGAACGTACGCGCTCTCGATCAGGCAGTCCGCAATGCCAATGACGGCATCGGCGTGGCACAGATTGGAGACGGGGCGCTGCAGGAGATTTCCAACCTCTTAACTCGCGGATTCGCCCTGGCGGAACAGGCGGCCACCGACACCGTGGACGCGACCGGCAGGACCGCTCTCAATTCCGAGCTGACCTCGATCAAGAACGAAATCAATCGCATCGCAACCCAGGCCAACTACAACGGCGTGATGCTGTTTACCGCAGCGGGCCTCAATGGCTCGCTGAATATCTTTGTCGGTGATACGGCCTCCGTCAGTTCCATTGCAGTCACCTTCGCTGTGATTACCACCACCAGCGTCGGCGGCGTAGACATATCGGGCGCATCACTCGCTACAGCGGATGGTGCATCTACAGCCATCACAACGCTCAAGAATGCCCTGGCAGGCATCGCCACTGCTCGTGCCGACCTCGGTGCCGGCATGAATCGGTTGCAGTCTGCCGTAGCCGTGCTCCAGAACATGGCCGAGAACACCCAGGCAGCTGAATCCGCCATTCGCGACGCCAACATGGCAGAGGAAATCGCGAATCTGACCAAGTACCAGATCCTGGCACAGTCCGGCATCGCCGCGTTGTCACAGGCCAATGCTAGCAGCCAGAACGTGCTGACACTGCTCCGGCAGTAGCCATTTTACCCGGCGCAGCGGGAAGAAACAGGCGCGCTGCCGCATAACGGCGGCGCGCCTCTTTCCGCGCAGGATTAGGCTAATTCAGCGCTGCGGCCCGGCCGATATGAACCAGGGGAGAGTGTCTCGGCCAGCCTCATGAGTACGGCAGATAACGGCAAACGTAGTGCTCATGCTCGGCATGGAGAATTGTGATGGCAGGCGAAATAAGTATCATAGCCGGAGCTGTCGCGGAAGCCCATTCGTCCCCTGTTGCGGCCTCCCCGAATCGCTCTGGTCCTCCGCGCTCCGCGGAAAGGATCGCTCCCGGCAGGACGGCACCCCAAGATGAAGGTGGCGCTGAAAGCCTTCCGGAAGGCTATTCAGAGGAAAGAGCCCTACTGAACTCCATCCTGGAGCGGGCCCGGAATGTGACGCTTTCCAAAAACACCACGCTTTCCTTTGAGCGTGACGATACGGATGGGAGGATGTATCTCCACGTCAAGGACAAGCGCACCGGAGAGGAGCTCTATCGTATTCCGAAGAAATATCTTTCGGATATAGAGCCGCACCTCTGGCAGCGTCACGAAGTGGATGTCCGAATCTGAACGGGAGTGTCCGGTACAATGGGATCGATCAATCTGATTAACGGCGGTCTCGACGTTCTCGGTATCGTCGACGGCCTGATCACAGCAGAACGGGTGCCGATCCAGAGGTTGCAGGCGCAAGCCAAAACCTTTCAGGATAAAATCACCGCCTATCAGGCACTCAACTCCAGGCTGCTCGCCTTCAAAACCAGCGTCGAAAGCCTCCTCTTTCAAGGTGAAGACGTCCCGCTGAACATGCCGACCGAATATTCCGACCGCTTGAGCAAGAGCCTCTTCGCATTGCGGACGGCGGAATCTTCCAATGAAGATGTGGTAACCGCCACCGCCGGCAAGGGCACGGCGATCGGAAATTTTTCGATTACCGTCAGCCAGCTCGCGAAATTCCACTCCTTCGCCTCCAACAACTTCCTTTCCGACACCTCCACCCTTACGAGAACCGGAACGCTGGTCATTCAGAAGGCGGGCGAAACGGAAGTGACCATTACCGTCGACGAAACCAACAACAACCTCCAGGGCATCAAGAGTGCCATCAACAGCCAGAATGCCGGATTCACTGCCACCATCCTGAACGACGGCAGCGGTACACCCTACCGGCTGGTGATCACCAGCGATGATTCCGGGACTGCCAACGAGCTTACGATCACCAACAACCTGACGGAGGGCGCCGGCGACGCCGTAACCCTCCTCGAGACCACTCCTGCCGAGGATGCCGAGCTGCAGATCAACGGTGTCAGCATCACGAGCAGTTCCAATACCGTTTCGGATGCCATCGAGGGCATTACCTTCGAGCTGAAGGCCGAATCGGGGACAGCGGCAGTCCGTGTGGAGCGTGACGACGACGCCATCGTGGCAGGGCTGAAGGACCTCGTGGCCAAGTACAATGACGTCAGCTCGTATGTCTCGTCTCAATCCCGATATGATGCGACCAAAAAAACGGCCGGCATCCTCGCGGGAGATTTTACGCTGCGAGCGGCGCAGACGGATCTCACCTCCATCCTAAATCAGAGCATCAGCGCCAGCGGGTATGCACTCAGTGTTTTGTCGCAGGTGGGGATCAAGCTGACGAACAACGGCACCTTGAGCCTCGATGAATCCGTTTTCAGGGACAAGTTGTCCTCTGATTTCAATGATACCGCTCATCTGTTCCTGGGAGATGGATTGGATGGAGAGGGCACCACCACCAGCATCGTGCCGGCCCTGCAGAGTCGGCTTAAAAGCCTCACCGATACCATCGATGGACCTGTATTCCATGCTTCGGACGCGATGCGGCAGAACATCAGCCGGCTCAACAAGCAAATCGAGCAGATGGAAAGCCGGCTGGAGATCCGGCGGGAAGTTCTCACCGCACAATTCTCCAAAGCCGATGCAGCCCTGAGACAACTCTCCGTGCTGCAGGCATCGCTGGACGGATTGGTGAACTCGCTCAGTTCGCTGTAACCGGAAAATGACAGGCAAGGGAGCACGAATGTCTATCAATTGCCAGACTCACCGATATCGGGAAATTGAGATCAAGACAGCTACTCCGGTAGAACTCGTCGTTCTGCTTTATGATGCCGCAATCGCCAGCCTCCAGAAAGCGCACGAGCACCTGGTCTCCCGCAACATCGAAAAGCGCACCCGCTGTCTGAACAAGGCATCCTCCATCCTCACGGAGTTACAGGCGAACCTGAATTTTGAGAAAGGGAGCGATATCTCGACATCTCTGGACCGCCTCTATCAATATATGAAAGGCCGCCTATCCCAGGCGAATCTTCACCAGGACGCGGCTCCCCTGAAAGAGGTTGTGAAATTGTTGAGTGATCTGCGCGCGGCCTGGGCGGAAATATCTCAGAAAGAAGCCCAGCCAAACCTGCAGCCGGTCACGGAAACCCGGCCGTCGTCGCCCCCCATGGCGCTGCCTATGACTGCGAGCGCCGAGAGATTGTCCCCCCTGGCAGGCATCAACATTACGGCCTAGATATGCATTCCATCGGCACAGAACTGCAGAACCTGGAGGTGCTCTACGACAGGCTGGAAATCGGCCTGGAACAACAGTATCAGCATCTCAGGTTGAGCCGCTTTCCGGATGCTGCCGAGGACAACGAGGCCGCACAGCTCGCGGAACAGATGCAGAAAGCCGAAAAACAGCTCGCCTGGCTTGTGCGGCCACGCGATCCAAACTTAGAGCTGACGTCCCCGGAGCGCAGCCAGTTCACAGCCCGCGCGGCGCAAATGCAAAAACGCGCCCATCACCTGCTTGCACTTATCGAAAGAAATGCGGCACAATACCGTGAGCTGCAACGTGCATCCCAGGATGCCCTCCACGAGTTGCAGGTCGGCGGGCAGTTCCTGCAGAGCGTACGGGGCTATCGAGAGAATCAGCCCAGGTTTTTGGACGCCCGTCAGTAGCGATCGAAACGACTCAGGTTTCCCCTGGAGCTCGCAGCTCCCTTCGCCCAACGGGTAGCACCTTGGAGTATTTCGAACGAAATCTTGCAGTTCTTGCGCGCTCTCAGCCGGAGCTCGCCGTCATCCTGAAATCTACACCCCTCCGCCGCATCGAGCTGGCACCGGCACGAAAAGGCCCCCCCACCGGCTTTTATCTGCGCCCCGCAGGCGATCCGGTCCCCCTTCACAGCCGCTACGATCCTCGGGAGGAAGCGCGGCGATTCCTGAAGGAATACGACCTGGCAGAGGCGGATTATTTCATTTTCCTGGGATTTGGTCTCGGCTACGGGCTGGACGCCCTGCTGGAAATCGTCGCGCAGGACAGCGCGCACATCTTTGTAGTCGAATCGGACTTGGAGATTCTACGGGCGGCTTTTGCGGCGCGTGACCTGACATCCCTGCTTGCTCGCCCAAACCTGCACTTCGCCTGGCCTCCTGCAGGAAACGAGCTGTCACGGCAGTGGGAACGGTTTTTTGATCCGGTGCAGGCGCGAAAAAGCGTCTATATCAGTCATCCTCCTTCGCTGGTCATAGCCCCGTCCTTGTTCAAATCCGCCGCCGAGATCATCAAGAGCAAGACACTCCAGATCTTTGCCGACATCAACACCCTGGTCGACAGATCTCAGCGGTTCCTCGACAATTTCACGGCCAACTTCGCGTGCGCGTCCGTGGCGCCGGGGATTGGATCTTTCGCTCACAGATTTGCCGGAGTTGCATCGATCCTGGTCGCCGCCGGGCCGTCTCTGGATCGCAATATTCATGAGCTGCGCTCTTTCCAGAACCGCGCCCTGATCCTGGCAGCAGACACCGCACTGAAGCCTCTGCTCGCAGCCGGAGTTGAACCGCATTTTGTGCTTACCGGCGATCCCGGCTATGAGAACTACCGGCATTTGGAGGATGCCGTCACCCACAAGACTCACCTGGTCGCTGAGGCCACCACCTATCCGGATTCGCTCACGGCCTTTGCCGGCCGGACCATCGTCTGCACGTTCGTCAACTCGTCGCTCCGTGCCTTCTCGGAGCTTTTCGCGTCCAAAGGAGCTTTGCAGGCCTGGGGATCGGTTGCCACCATGTGCCTGGACTTTGCCTTGCGCATGGGATGTGATCCGATCATTTTTGTGGGGCAGGACCTTGCTTTCAGTGAGGGGCGCACCTATTGCTCGGGGCTCCATTGGGAGCAGCAGTGGTTTGCCGGCGTGCAAAGCCCGGAACAGTGGGAGCGAATATGGGCCGATCTTTGCGCTGCAAACAAGATTGTCATGACCGAGGACCTGTGGGGACGCCCGGTCGCCAGCACCGATAAACTTCTCTCCTACTGGAATTGGATCACGGCGGAAGTCGAAAAACATCCGGAGGTTCGCTTTGTCAACGCCACTGAAGGAGGGATCCTCAAGGATCGCGTCGAGATCATGAGCCTGCGCGATGCCCTGCACCGCTTTTGCTGCACGGAGCGCGATTTTCACAGCGAGATCCGCAGCCTTTATGCCGACGCCGCGCGCACGGAACCTCACATGGACCTGGCAATCCTGGCCCGGCTTAGGGCTGAGAGCAACCAGCTGCAGGGAATCCTCGAAAGGGGTTTCGCTCTGTGTCGCGAAGCAGACTCCGGATCGCCGGCTCCGGAATGGTCTGTTCGATTGGACCGGGCAAGGCAGTCCGTGTATCAATTGACAAATCTGGCTCCACTACTGGATTGCTTCAACCAGATGGGCAACGTCTCTTTCCTCCGGCAGCATAGAGCCCTTGTCTCCAAGCCGGGCTCCAGACCGGCGCCACAGGAACTGCGCGCCATATACTTTGAGTTGTTCCAATCCCTCGCCAACGCCGCGAAAATCCTCGCAGAGGCACTATCGCGCCTCCCCCGGGTGTAGTCCA
>CAYGWQ010000025.1:0-29301 GCA_964353465.1 uncultured Acidobacteriota bacterium
CGAGTTGAGTCGCGACTTCTCGCCGGACATGGCCATCCAGCCAGGCGACGGTCATCTGTGGCAGAACCCACACTCCGAGCACGCCGCCGAGAACCGTCGTCGATTCCACCAGGGCGACCCACAGCAGCGTCGTCCCGCGCCGGAAGCCAGCGCCAAGCAGAAGGGCGCCGAGCGCAAGTCCCTCGGGAACCTTGTGCGTGCACACGGCCAGGAGCAGCGTCGCGTCGATCCGTCCGCTCAATTCGGCTTCGTGACCTGCCGCCAGTGCAATCCCGTCCATGGTGCTGTGCACCGCCAGTGCGATGACCATGGCCGTTGCGATCTCGCTGAACCGATGAGTCGTCGCATCGTCAAAATGACTCGCGGCGCACGCCGGGCACACATGGAATACGTATTTGCTTATTAGGTAGAAGAGCAGGTACCCGGACAGAAACGCGAGGAACAACTGCCACGCCGGCATTGCCGCATAGCTTTCCGGCAGGATCGAAAACAGAGTCACCCCGAGCAGGGTGCCCGCCGCGAGGCTGATCAACCTGCAGAGGCGCTCGTGCGACACCTCGGCGGACGCGCTGATAGCGCCGCCGCCCACGGCCAAACCAAAGGCCAGCATCACCCGCAACAAGACCGCCGAGGCTTCCTGCAAGCTACCCTCCCGAAATTCAGTCGCCGGCCGCAGCCCGGACCGCCGCCGATTGCCGCACACACAGCCGGCGCGCTTGGCGCCGGCTGTCCTATTGCGACTGTTTTTGCATTATCAGCAGAGCCGTCCGCTCCTGTCAAACGGATAGGAAGGACTAGCTGCCGTTGTGCGGTTGGGTACGTCCCCTCCCTGCAGTTGGAGATAAGAAGAAATGTGTCGACTGCGATATCTGCGCCTCGAATGCAGCTGGATTTTGCACCTGAGCCGCCACGCTGGATACGGTTTTTTGGCGCACTCCTACCTTATTGTGTTGCACCTATTGCGGGACTAAGCATAAAGACTGCGCCCAACGACACCAGGATCCGCAAAAGCCTGTACTCTGGGAGCACCAAATAGAGAATTGTGGAAAGACTCGCGGCTGCCAACATAACAGCCCACATAATCCGCAGTGGGAAAAGGGGGGGGCGCAGAGTAGTTTCCATAAGTCCCAGACAAACCGATGCCGCCAGGGTAAAGAAGCACAGACACATTAGAGATCTTTTCATGGGACCTCCTTCTAGAGCTCGGAAAGAAGCAAGGCTGAGTATCTGCCGGAAATACCATAGATTTGCCCGCGCACGCCCTAATCCCGGCACTCGCTCTTCCCGGTATTCCTCGAACAAATCGCCCGGAATGCTCTCCCGATCGCGCGGCTTCAGCATATGCATCAGGAGAGATTCGGCCCACTGTGGCGGGCACTTCGAGGTTGCCCCAGGACTCGCTCCAGCACCTGTGGGGTAATGTGAAGTCATGCATCACCTCCGACAGGCCAAACCGCGTGCCGCCAAAGGTTCTCCAGGGCCGCCTTTGTTTCGTTGAGCGCCCCCATACCCGCAGCCGCGAGCTCGTAATAACGGCGAACACGGCCGCCTCGCGCAGGCGTGCCAGGGGCTAGGCGGGAAGAGATCAATCCTTTACCTTCAAGACGGTCAAGGGTCGCGTAAACGGCGCCAGCTGCAACATCACGGTTGAGGCGTATCGCAACCTCTTTCAGAATCGTCCGCCCGTAAGCGCCGTCGCCAAGTTTTACCACAGCCAGGAGGACTGCTTGTTCAAATCCGCCAAGGATATCAGCCATGTCTACATTGTAGACAATAACCACCAATTGTCAAGATTAATCTACCCGAAGGAAGTTGAGAGGAATCACTCACGCCGTCGACGCCATGTTGCCAAGCCCACTTAACGAAAACTCAAGGTCACTTTGACGTATTGTCGGCTATCCAGGCAGGTGCCACGGAGTCTAACTCCCAAGATACGGCGATATGGGAAGTTGACTGACGACCAGTCACTTGGCTGTGTTACGCCGAAGCCGGAAACTTGGCTTTATCTCAAGACCTTTGCGGGGTCCGCGGATCGCATCAGCCGTATTCGTCCCGGTGTCCCGGACTCACCTTGACGATCTTTGGGGATTCCCAGCACTGTCGTCATAACGTGTAAAACAGTATAGTATGTTGGAGGAGTGGGAGCCTGGCTTCATAAGGATAAGGAAACCATGAAGTGCGTGATTTGCAGGGTAAGTGAAACCCGACCGGGCAGAGCCACGGTGACCCGGGAGCGGAATGGAACCACGCTCGTGATCAAAAACGTTCCCGCCGACATCTGTGCGAACTGCGGCGAGGAATATGTCAACGCTGAGACGACCGAGCTTCTACTTAGAACTGCAGAGGATGCGGTCAGGTCCGGCGTACAAGTCTCTATCCGCGATTATGTCGCCGCGTGAAATGGATCCGAGCGTCCCGGCTGGCATAGATTTCATCCTGCACTCCAACGCTTACCATGGACCATGCCCTGAGCATTTCGGCCTGTTTCGGTTCCGTTTGCCGCGCTGCGCTCATGATCAAGGCCGGTTTTTCCGTCTCTCGGCCGCAATCAACGCTCAACCTCCCGCTCAGGCCTTGCACATACTTTTTTGTACATGTTATAATGCCACTACGATCATGCGATTCACCTGGGATGAGGACAAGAACCGGCGCAATCTCGCAAAGCACAAAATCAGTTTCGAGACCGCCAGGCTCGTCTTTGAAGATCCATTCCATGTCAGCCGCCTGGAGCGTGTCGTCGAAGGCGAGGAGCGCTGGCAGACCATGGGTTTGAGCGGATCCGTCGTGGTTGTCCTCGTGGCCCACACCTATCGCGAAGGGCAAGATGAGGCCGTAATCCGGATCATCTCGGCGCGAAAAGCGACGTCGCATGAAAGGCGGTACTATGAACAAAATCGACAGTAAGCAGGCAAAGGAACTCCGCGGCCTGGAAAAAATGAACCCGAGCGACATTGACCTGTCCGATCTTCCGGAAGTGCGCGACTGGGACGGCGCGGTGGTCGGCAAGTTTTATCGTCCCATCAAGAAGCCGCTCACGCTCCGGATCGATGCCGATGTCCTTGCGTGGCTTAAATCCCAGGGAAGGGGATATCAAACCCGCATCAATCAAATCCTCCGCTCTGCCATGCTGGACCACGCCCGCAGGCGCAGAGCATAAGCCGGCGGCCCAAATGCCGATCACAACATTGAGCTCGTGATCGGCACAACCTTTTGCGCCGCCGGGGTCTTGTCCAGGGTGGCGCGGTAGTCCGCCAGCCGCTTCAGTCCGTCCACGAGATCCTGGCGCGCCACGATGGCATAGCGGCGGTAAATGTTCCGGTTGCGGTCGCGATACAACTCGTCGTAGCCAGAATAGGCATCCGCCTGCAGGCAGCCGTGAAACTCCTGCATGAACGCATCCGGGCCGTCTCGGCTCCGCGTCGGTGTATAGTCGTAGACCGTATACGGGTGGCCGCGATCCCCAACATAATAGCTCCAGATCCGCCCTGTGCGCGTTCGGGGTAGCAATGGATCCAGCACATTCACCGGCGTGTCATCGGTCTGCATCACCTTCGATCCGAGTACACACGCTTTCATCCTCTCGTAGATCGGGCTGGCCAGATCGGCGCACCGCCGCATCCAGTCGCACATGGTCTTGCGCGACAGCGTCACGCCCTGCCGCCTGAAGATCTCCTCCTGCTGATGTTGAGCGGTTCATTCTGGCTCGCCAAGAGGCACGAGCATCCAACGGCGAGATCAACCGCGAGTTGGCAGTTCTGAAACGGGCATTCTCCCTCGGGGCCAGAGCGGGAAAAATCCTAACCAAACCTTACATCCCTGCCCTGAAGGAAGATAACGTGCGGACGGGCTTCTTCGAGCGCGAGCAGTTCGAGGCAGTCCTACGTCATCTTCATGCCCCACTGCAAGCGCTGATGACCTTTTTCTACATCACTGGATGCCGCAAGAACGAGGGGCTGACCCTACAGTGGCAGCAGATTGACTTTCGTAGCGGCACCGTCATCCTTGACCCTGGAACCACCAAGAACAATGAGGGCAGGGTCTTCCCTTTCACCCAGGCACTGCGAGAATTATTGATCGCCCAGAAGGCCGCAACCGACCAACTTCGGCGCGAGAAAGGCATTGTGTGTCCTTGGGTCTTCCAGCGGAACGGTGTCCAGATCAAGGGCTACGATAAGGCATGGCGCTCCGCGTGCAAAAAGGCTGGCGTTCCTGGTCGCCATGTCCACGATTTCCGCCGCACAACCGTCCGTCGGCTAGAGCAGGCGGGCGTATCCCGCTCGGTCGGGATGAAACTCACCGGCCACAAGACAGAGAGCGTCTACCGGCGGTACGCCATCGTCTCCAAAAGCGACCTTGACGAGGCCGCGCGACGGTTGGACGAACTCGCGGATAAGGTCACGGCGGGCGCTGATTGCGCTCTTGATGCGATATCTCGGAAGTGATGAGGATTCCTCCCCTGATCGTGATTGCAGGACATGGCTGAGGTTTCACTTCTACGGTTACGGCGTTAATCATGCATGTGACTGGTCATCAGTCAATATCACAAGCCCATTTATGGCCAGCGTAAGGATTTACGGTTGCCCGCAATCTCGGTAAGAGCTACTGATTGAGCTTTCTCGATCTCTGTCATCTGACCTATAATGGCGGCAATTCCAATTGATGTCGTTGCAGAGATCGAATTGCCAGTGGAGGGATCCTGCATGATCGGACAGATTCTCGGGCACTACCGGATCCTGGAAAAGCTCGGCGCAGGCGGCAGGGGAATTGTCTAGCGTGCTGACGGTGCCAACAGGCAAATTCCACAGACTGAGAATAATGCCAAATCTAAGACGCTATCCGCGACGATTGAGAGCAAAAGACATGAGGCAATTTGATAGAAGACATTTCCTCAAATTGGCTGCAGTTGGATTAGCTGCGCCGGTTCCAGATAAATCTCTGAGGTTCAGACAGACTGTGAAGGGAAAAGAGATCATCCTGACGAAGGAAGCCCTCAGAATTCATCGAGCTGCGATTGTGGTCGACACCCACAACGATTTGCTATATCGGAGCAGATCCAAGGGCCTTTCTATTCTGAAAGACTTGGACCTGAAATCCTATCAGCCAGACTTTCACACGGATATCCCCCGTCTGCAGAAAGGCGGTGTCGGAGCGCAATTTTGGGTGGCCGACGGTGGAATTGTAAAACCCGGCAATGGAAAATCGGGTCTGGGGATCTGCCTGGAAGACATCGATCTGATTCACAGAATGGTGGAGAAATATCCGGATGTGTTTGAGATGGCTTATACCGCAGACGATATCGTGCGTATCCGCAGGAAGGGAAAGATCGCCTCGCTGATCGGAGTCGAGGGTGGCGCCGCGATCGAAAATTCGCTGGCCGTGCTGGGGGCATTTTACAGGCTCGGGGCGCGCTACATGACCCTGACATGGGGTGCCACCATCGATTGGGCGGATTCGGCCACAGACAAGGCCCTGCATGGCGGCCTGACTGAATTCGGTGAACGGGTGGTCCTGGAAATGAACCGGCTGGGCATGTTGGTCGACATCTCGCATGTGTCGGCGGATGCCATGCGCCATGTCCTGCGGATCAGCCGAGCTCCCATCATCGCCTCGCATTCGTCCGCTTATGCGCTGGCATCAACAAATCGTAATGTGCCCGATGACGTCCTCCGAAGTGTTCAGAAAAACGGCGGGATCGTGATGGTCAATTTTTTCCCGGCGTATCTGACTCAGGAAGGCGCGAAACTGGACCAGGCCTACTGGGACTATCTGCATAAGCTTGAAAGCGATCCCAACCTGACGGGGGCTGAAATCACTAAACCGGCCGATAAGTGGGATGAGGAGCATCCTGTGCCAAAGTGCTCTGTGGAAAAGGTCGTGGACCATATTGAGTACATCGCAAAAACTGCCGGCCCGGATCATGTCGGCCTCGGCTCGGATTTCGACGGTATCCCTTTCGGACCTTCCAACCTCGATGATGTGTCCTATTTCCCCTACATCACCCAGGTGCTAATTGATCGTGGCCATGGAGAAAAGGAAATCCGCAACATACTCGGCGGCAATTTTCTCCGTGTGTTTCGGGCCGCGCAGCAAGCGGCTGGCCCAGGACTGAAGGGCCGGACGTAGCGGCTTGACCGGGAATTACAGCCCTGGCTGTCCCGAAGTCGCGATCCCGGAAAGGTGGTTGGCCGTTAGAGCAGTCGACTCACGCCGCAAGTCACTTCTACGGGTACGGCGTATCTCAGGCATGTGATTGGTCATCACTCAATCTCACAAGCCCATTTATGGCCAGCGTAAGGATTTACGGTTGCCCGCAATCTCGGTAAGAGCTACTGATTGAGCTTTCTCGATCTCGGTAATCTGAATTATAATGGGGGTCATTCCAGTTGATGGCATTGCAGCGGGCGCATCGCCATTGCGGAGGCTCCCATGCCCGAGATCGGCCAGACCATTTCGCACTATACGATCGTTGAAAAGCTCGGCGCCGGGGGAATGGGCGAGGTCTTCCTGGCTCACGACGCCTCCCTGGATCGCAAGGTTGCGCTTAAGTTTCTTCGCGACATTTTCTCAGGCGATCCCGGTCGTGTGATCTCACCAGCAGGAAAAAGCATTTGCCTATTATTAAACCACGGGAGAATCCTATGAAACGGTACATCCAGATTGCTGTTGTCGCGTCGTTGGTGGGCCTGATCGGTTGCCAGCAGACCGCCCCGAAGTTGTCCGAGGCAGATATCGCGGCGGTCAAGGCGAACTACATCGATTGGGGAGCGGCGATTTCGGAGAAACACTACGAGGCCCTCCCTGGACTCCTCGCCGCCGACTACTGGGCGTTCCGGGACGATCAGCCGGACATAACCTCACGGGAGGCCTATGTAGCATGGGCGAAGACGTGGGGGCCGGACATGCGCCAGAGCTGGGTCGTCGACGAGGTCAACGGCTACGCCGACTTGGCCTTCTCCCGCGCGACGGTGTCGGAATCCATCGCGCGACCAGACGGTACCCGGGAATCCTCGCAGGCCGTGTGCTTCTGCACCCACCGCCGGCAGCCGGACGGGACGTGGCAGTTCAGCCGCGCCATCTGCCGCGATCGGAAGCCGCAGCCCGCTCAGGCGACGCACGTGTTCGACAACTGGGTGAAAATGCTCGAGGCCGGCGACGTGAAGGGCGTGATGAACCTATTCGCGGAGGACGTGATCTGGTCGAGCCCGGAGAAGGACGACGCGCTCGTCAATGGCAATGAGGCACTCAAACGCCGCATAGCGAGGACCTTCGCGTGGGCCAAGGCGTCCAACGCCGTGCTCACGGTCGACCGAGAAGAAGTCGTGGCCAACTGGGCCTACGTGACCGCCTCGTTCTCGGCCTCGTGGACCGAGCCGAACGGCAAGCAGACCGAGGAGCGCAGCCAGTACGTCTGCGTCCTCAATCGCGCCGCCGGCGGCCCGTGGAAGATCTGGCGCTTCACCTTTTTCCCAGCAGCGTGAGGAGCCGGTAGGCCGGCCCGAGAGGATGACCGCGCGACTTGATTCGTGCTCGGCTTCGTCTGCGTGACTGAAGGATAGGGAGTTTAAGCTGCCGTCTTGATCCACAGTGATTCGATCCGGTCGTGACAGTCCCTTCGTCCAGCTACTGATAAAGAGCAATCCGTCAACTTGAGACATTTCTCCGGCCTGTGAAAGCAATCGTAACTCAAAACGATGGCGCAGATCACTCCCGCGTTCCCATTCAAGAAGGTCATTCCGCCAATTCCCTCAGTCACATGCCTGTGCAGTCGCGATCCCGGACATGTGACCATCATCGCCCACTGCACAAAAAGGTGCTGGGGGAAATGCGGGCTGGCCTTCCTATTTATGGGCAAGTAAAAGATACAGCCCGAGATTGGGATGAAAATCGATGAGGGCCCCGTGGCAACAGAAAACGATGGCGGCCATCACGCCCTCAGGAAATCGTCGGGGTCGATGTTGGCTTGTCTGAGAATGGCTCGCAATGTCCCCCCCGGCAGATCGTCGATCCTGGATCATCCTGGAGGCCGATTCCCCTGGCCGGTCTACTCCAAGGCCCATGAACTACAGCAAACACAATCGGGAGGCATCTGAAGATTATTGAGGCGTTCCCATGAATGATGTGCGAATCTAGAATGGTCTCCGAATGAGAATAACTGGACGAATCTGGGAATGGGGATGGACAGGGGTTTTATTGAGCAGCAAATCTGGTTGCGCAAAAAGGTAACAGCCAAACGACAAAGAACAAAGACGGGATGATAATGATTCTAACTTCCTGGATTTTCTTAAGTAGTAGGATTTTGGATGAGGCAACAACCTCACAATAGTAGGATTATTCGATGAGGCACTACGGGAAGGTCAATGTAGTTGACGTCGATCAGCTGGCATTCTGATCCTGACTTTTTGCGGTTGGGCTGCAGAAGGCGGGTTAGGCATTCTGCAACCGCTTGCTATGACTTTATTGGCTTTCGATGCGTCCTATGAATCCCGTTAGCGAACTGTCAAGGGAAGCTACTCACCGAGAAGGCGAGCGGGACGGATAGGGCCACGGTAAATTGACAGCATTTGATGCCCGAGGACACTGAGTTCCATCCTTCTTAATGAGAGAGATTATTGCGTCGAGGTGGATCTCGTAATGCAGCCCTCCAGCAATCTCGCAAGAAGCGCGGCACCCTCCCGCTGCCCGAAATGTGGATCGAGGAAAGTACAGCCGATTATCTACGGATACATTTCGCTTGAAAGACTAAATGATGACCGGGAGCGCAATTGGCTTTGGGGAGGCTGTGTCATACGAGGGAAAGCTCCAGATAGCCATTGCGCAAAATGCGGGTATGAATGGAAGCGTCGCGTAAAGCAATGGCCGAGGAACTTTGAACTGGTCATAGCGCCGAAATCTGCCGGTCCACCCTGTCCATACTGCGATCGGCCCCTTCGCACTGATAGGGCAAAGCAGTGCCAGCATTGCGGTGCGGACTGGCATGATCCTCAGATTATCAGGGGGGTAAAGATACATTGAGGCTTAAGATCCCGCATCACGTTACTCCCACTCTCTCCTTTAAGCCCGATCGAACCAACCTGCGCCTCAACCGCCCAGCCTTGATCGCAGCCACCCGCTCGGAATCTCGCACTAACAATTCGAGCACCGCTATTGGAGGTTGCACACAGATAGGATTTATTCCCCAGCGCGGGGCTTCAGTTTCAGCTTGCCCTTGTTTTCCTCGATGAAGGCTCGCAGTTCATCGGCGCGGGCCAGCAGCCGCGTCCATTGCTCGTAATATAGCGTCACCGGAAACCTTCCGAGGCCATAGACGCTTATGCCTCCCTTGTCGCTGACCCGAAACTCCAGCGCTGCCGGTTTCCTGGCCCGAACCTGCTGCTCCAGCTCCGCGATCCGTTTCAGCAACTCCTCTTTAGTCGGTTCCGACTCTGCCATGATGGGCTCCTGTTCTGATTGCTATTTCGAATGATATGAACCGTTCAAGTCCTGATCGCCTTGCTCTTCGATCTTACAGCAGAGAGGATAGGGGGACACAGGAGAATATCGGTCGGGTGGCAAGATGCCGAGGTACTCGCCGGGGTTACTACGCGATTTAGAGATGAAGAGCGACATTCGGATGGGTGCGGGAATGGGGAGTGAAAAAATTGTGCATGCGCCGGGAGGGAATGAGACTCATTAAATGACCCCCACCCTGGCCAAGGGTCGGACCTCCCCAGGGGGGGGTATGACTTTGCCCGTGACTTTGCCCATGGCGGACAGAAAACACCCTGTTTCACCCTACTCCACCCAACTTTGTGCGTCGGGGATCTATTTGATATATCTAGCATTTACAGCACATTGAGGGAGTGCCGGTTCGGACTCAAAATCCCGCGATCCTTGCGGTCATGAGGGTTCGACCCCCTCCTTCGGCACCAATAGAATCAACGACTTAGCCAAACCGATCCCCGCTGTGAAATCCGGAAAAACGCTCCATTGTACTTAAATTGTACTTATTCCGAAAAAATCGCTGACGGTTTCCCTCCGAAAATCTAACCGAAAACGCACGAATCGCGAACGCCCCGAATAGTCACCCGGCGCCGCGACCATCGCGCCGAATCGGGCCGAATCAGGAGGAAGAAAATGAACCGCAGCGGATCCCGAAAGGCCGAACGGCTCCCGCGCGAGAAGGACCAGCCCCGCCGACAGAGAAGGGAGATGTCCAATGTCTCCCTCTGACGTCACCCTCGAGCGAACCCTTCCCAGCAGCATTGAATCCGAACGCGCGGTCCTCGGGGCGATCATCCTGGACCACAAGGCGATCTTCCCGGCGACCGAGGTCCTGACGGTCGAGGACTTCTATCTTGAAGGGCACCGGGAGATCTTCCGGGCGATGCTCGCCCTTGCCGAGGAAGAAACGCCCATCGACCTCATCACCCTGCGGGAGGAACTGCGCCGGCGGAGCAAGGAGGAAGCAGCCGGCGGGGCGGCATGCATCGCCTCCCTGACCGATGGCCTGCCCCGCGGTCTCAACGTCGGGCACTACGCAAAGACGGTCCGGGAGAAGGCCACCGCAAGGCAGCTGATCCAGCTCTCGAACGAGCTGATGTGCCGGTGTTATGAGGGCGAGGAGCGCCCGGCACAGATCCTGGAGAAGACCGAATCGCGGATCTTCCAGATCGCCTCGCGGGAAATCAAGGGCGGGTTCCAGCCGGCGCGCGAACTCGCCGCCGCCGCCTATAAGGAAATCGAGGAGGCTGCGAAGAACAGGCGATCGGTTGTCGGCATCGACACCGGTTTCACAGAGCTCAACCGGATGACCGGTGGATTCCACAACCAGAACCTGGTGGTCGTCGCCGCGCGCCCCGGCCTGGGTAAGACATCGTTCTGCCTCAACATCGCCTGTCGCGCGGCCATCAGGGATGGAAAGCACGTCGGGATCTTCAGTCTCGAGATGTCCAAGCCGGAAATCATGAAGCGGATGATCTCATCGGTTTCCGAGGTGGAGGCGAATCGAATCCAAAGCGGCTACCTGAACCGGGAAGACTGGATGAGGATCGGCCAAGCAACCTCCCGTCTCTCCGAGGCCCCTGTCTACATCGACGACTCGGCAAACCTGACCATGCTTCAGGTCCGCGCCAAAGCGCAGAGGCTGGCGTCGGAACACGGGCTCGACCTTCTCGTCGTCGACTACCTCCAGCTTCTATCAGGTTCCGGCCGCCAATACGAAAACCGCACCCAGGAGGTAACGGCGATCAGCCGCGGGCTGAAGAACCTCGCCAAGGAGCTGAACATCCCGGTGGTAGCCGTCTCCCAGCTGAACCGTGAGGTCGAGAAGCGGTCCGGGAGCAGGAAGCCCCAACTCAGCGACTTGCGCGAATCCGGATCCATCGAGCAGGACTCCGATCTCGTTCTTTTCATCTCCCGGGAAGGAATGGACGACGATTCCGCCGCCGACGGCTGCACGGCGGAAATCTCCATCGGGAAGCAGCGGAACGGCATGACCGGCACGTTCAAGCTGACGTTCCGCAAGCGGATCACGAAATTTGAAAACCATTATGGCGAAAACAATTGAGGCCCCGAATCCGGGGCCGATTCCAGTGCGAGTGCAACCGAGGAAGCATCATGAAGCTGCCATCTTTTCAATTCTATCCCGGGGACTGGATGAAGGATCCAGGCCTCCGTTCTGTCTCGCTTGAAGCGCGAGGCCTCTGGATAGACATGCTCTGCCTGCTCTTCGAGAGCGGCCGCAGGGGCTATCTCCAACACTCGACCGGCAAACCTGTATCGGACGAACAGCTCGCTCGCATGACCGGCAGTTCCTCCGAACAAGTTTCCCGGCTGTTGCGGGAGCTCGAGGACTCCGGCGTATTCTCCAGGACTGAGCACGGCACGATCTACTCGAGGCGAATGATCAGGGATGAACGGAAACGCGCGGCATGCAGCGATGCTGGGAAAAAAGGGGGAGGAAACCCGACCTTTAAAGGTCAAACCAAAGGTGACTCCAAAGGTCGTTCCAAACAAAAACCAAACCCTTCATCTTCTGTTTCTTTTTCAACTTCTTCTTCAGAACATACCCCCCAACCCCCCGATGGGGGATTGGATGCCCAGAGCCTGTTTCTGATTTTCTGGGAATGCTACCCGCTCAAAGTCAAAAAGCCAAAGGCGCTGGCCGCGTTTTTGAAGCTCAAGCCGGACCGCGCGCTGCTCGACCGCATGCTCGAAGCCGTTGACCGGCAGAAACAGAGCCGCGCTTGGCGCAAAGACAACGGACAGTTCATCCCCCATCCTGCGTCCTGGCTCAATAACAGGCAATGGGAGGACAGCGTTCAGCCTGACCTGCCGGAAGGCTCGGTGTGGGACGAATTTGTCGGTGAACCCGAAAAGGAGAAATCATGAACGAAAAACAGCTCGCGAAATGGCTGATGGATCTGGCTGCCTGCTATGACTACGTGCCGCAGAAGGCGGCCATCGCCAGATACCTGAGAATCCTGATGCGGTGGAGGCTCGATCCCGACCAATGGGAAGAGCTTGCGGACCGCGCCGTGATCCGCCTGACCAGAAAGTTCCCGATGCCCGGAGATCTTCACGAGATCGCATCGGAACTCATACAGGAAGCTGAATTGCGCGCGAACTCCGAACACCTCGACAGGATGCGCGCGGAATGGGAGCAACGCGGCGATGCAAGTGCCGGATGATATCCACTCCGAAAGCGGCAATGCCAAGATGAAAGCGGGCGACCGGGTAATCTGGCTCTATTCCAAGAAGCGCTCCTTCGTGGTTGGCTATGGAGTGCAGCGGATCCCAGGTGTCATTGTGCGGGTCTGCAAACGGCGGATCCGGCTGAAGGTACTGATGCAAGGGGTGGAGAAGGAGGTCAACGTGAGTCCGGAAAATCTGATCTGCGGAGAGGAACACAGGTTCAAGTGTTAGGGGCCGGATTAAGCAGGGCTTGCATCACTTGGGTAATATCCTCTTGGAAGCCGATTGATTTTGCCGCGATCTCATGAGGGACACGCGCGTCCTCTAGATTGACGCGGATCAGCGTGGCATGCGGATGCCGCGCGGTAATCCGCTCAAACGGCCAGCGGATGATGGAGGGGGTGTTGAATCCAGCCCCCAACTCGAGAAGAACGAGTTTTCCCCCGGAGGAGTGGTTGACAAAATCAGCGTAATCGCCCTGTTTCTCCATCCAGGGCTCTTCCACAAAGCGATCGTCACGCCGCAAGTTGCGCTCCAAGTAATCGCCGCAGTGGGGGCAGCGCGGGATATCCTCCTCGCGGACTTGAAGCCTTGATTCGTCCAGGTTTGCCAGCATCCGTTGAACCATTTCAAAGTTATCGTACAGGATCTCCCGGCAGGGTGCGGTGCACTGGAACTTGGCATAGTCGCCCTGGGTTGCGAACAACCGGTTCGGATCGAATCCGGCCTTCGCAAATTGCCCATCGACATTGGTGGTGATGACAAAATGAGATTTCTCCCTTACAAGCCGGTGGAGATCCAGGTACGCTTGGCCCGGCCCCGCTTCATATCGGATCCTCTGGATATGGGTCGCCCAAAAAGCCCAGAACTGCCTGCGATTACCATCGTCCGGGCTCCAGTGATGCGTGATCGCATCCCAAATGTTTCGGTACCCGAGTTCGGCAAACTGTGGATACCAGTCTTGAAAGAGACGCAGATCCTGATAATTCAATCCAGCGGCGGCTGATAGCCCGGCGCCAGCGCCAATGAGGATGTGATCGGATTCTCGAAGGGCGCTGGCCGCAGAGTCAATTCGCGCGGAACAGTCTTGCATAGATGTCGTATTCTTCCCGGGAATATACGTCAAAGACGACCTTCTCCATCCCACCATCGGATCGTTTCATCCATTCACAGACCGCCCGTACGGCAATGTCGGCTGCCAGGTCCCTTGGGAACCGGAATTCCCCGGTGGAGATACAGCAAAAGGCGACGCTCTCAATATCCTCGTGCCTGGCAGCCAGATTCAGGCAGGTAGTGTAACAGGAAGCGAGCAGACGTTGGTCCTCCTCCGTCACCTCATCATTAATGATCGGGCCAACCGTATGCAGAACATAGCGCGCCGGCAGGTTGTACCCGCGGGTGATCTGCGCCCGCCCGGTTGGTTCGGCATGACCCTGGGCCCGCATGATCTCATTGCACTCCAGCCGCAGCTGAATCCCGGCTGCCGAATGGATTGCATTATCGATACAGCGGTGGTGCGGAATGAAGCAACCCAGGAGCCGATCGTTAGCCGCGTTGACAATCGCATCCACGGCCAGAGTGGTGATATCGCCTCGCCAAAGGACAAGGCGCTCGGCAACGGGGATACGTGTTCCGGGAAATTCCATTTGTATCGATGGCAGGACTTCCAGGTCGGTTACACCTTTTGTCTCATGCTGGGCCGAAAGAAGCCGGTCCTGCAATTCAAGTAGATCAGGGGAAATAGCGATGGGAGGGCGGATGTTCATCAGCGCTCGCATCACGCGCCATTTTCCGGCTGTATCTTCAGGAAGTGGAAAGTCCGCTGCTGCTTGACTCTCCGTTCTGAGTGCAGACAGCAAGACATTCAACATTTCGTCGGTGCTCATAGATCCTTGTTGGCTTTGCGAAAATCGCAAGATCAATTTCGTATTGGCAAGCGACGCAAATTCACGTCAAACCGTCGGCTTCAGGAAAAGGCCAGCACCGATCTTGGCCGCCTCCGATCCGGCGACCGGATGCAGGTAGTTCCGCTTCGTTTCGTCGCGCTCCAGGATTACCGGTTGGTCGGAGATCTTAGTTCCTGTCAATTCGAGGAATGACGAATCGATGTCCTGGAATTCGACCCTGGCTCCCGTGCCGGTGCCTGTGAGTTTCTTGTTGTTGGCGAACAAGCTGTCAACGACTTTGTAGTGGATTCGCTCCTGCGGCTTGGCCTGTGAACCAGATGGCAGCTGTGCCCTGCCGCCGCCGGCGTCCGCTTGGGCCGAAGCCCCGCCCTGGTAGATCCACACGTAGTTGGCGCTGTCGACGACGTTGTTCCGGTATTCAAAGTCACCGGCAATGCCGGCTGTCCAGACCGTGCTGCTATACATGCCATGGAAGAAGCAGTGCCTCATCGCATGGCCTGTGCTGCCGGGAGTCCAGAAAACGACAGCATCTTTGGTAAAGCCACGGAAAATACAGTGATGGACGACTACACTTTTCCCATGTGCGATAAGGCCTACGTGAAGGGGGCCGCACACCTCATCGCCGGCAAATAGGCAGTGCGCGACTTCCAGGTCTTCGAGAGCCCGATTGAATCTGGCGATGGCGTAAAGTCGCCGCTTCAGCCCGGGCTTAGGGGTTTCTACCACAGGCAGGCCAAGGACCTTGAGACCCTGTATTGTGACGTGGCTGGTTTCTACCAGCATCCCATTTGCCGCCCCACCCAGAGGATCAGGCCGTCCGTTCCATGTCGATGGAAGGGGCATGGTGTGGATGAGCGTCGGCATCCGGCCCATATTCCATTCGGGATCCTCTGGAAGCACTTCGGCGCGGATGGTCAATCGCTCTGTCTTGGAGAATGAACGACGCTCTGGCTTCAGTACCGTCGTTTCGCCGATGGAATAGACTCCCTCGGAGAGGACAATGGTCATCGCCCCAGCACCGTTGCTCGCGTTCACTCGCCTCGCCGCTTCGGCCAGCGTGCGGAGAGGGCTGTCCTTGGTTCCGGAGTTCGTATCTGCGCCAGTCGCCGGATTCAGATAAATCGAGTTTATCTCTGCCGCCGCTGCCCTCGTGTCTGTTTGCTGCCCATAGAGCCGTCCGGAGCGGAGAACGGAGGCTAACGCCGTGATATTCAAAGCAGCCTTAATGACCTGTCGTCTGTTCATGATCCAATCGCTTTCAATTCAATGAACCAGTTTGAACCCGATTTCGGTGCCCATTTTGAGTATGTATCCAAGTTGAATGTTGAGGTATGCGAGCGCCTCCAGCCAGCGAGCATTCTTCAGCGGCCCGGCGTCCACAGAGTCGAAGCCGATATCCCGGCCTAAGGTCAAGACTTGGTCTTTGGCATCCTGATCGTCACCGGCTACGAAGAGCGTAAGCGCTGCGCCCTTTACCTGTCCTGAAGCCATGTGTTGCGCGAAAACCGTGTTGAATGCCTTGACCACTTTGGCGGACGGTGCCTTCTTCTGCAGCTCTTCTGCGGCGCTTGTCGTAAAGCCGAGGGCGAGCTGGAAGTCGGGCGTCAGAGGGTTCGACGCATCCACCAATGTTGTACCGGCTGCAGCGTCGCCCATCTCACGGATAACCTCGTCGATAGCCGGGTACGGAACCGCAAGAATGATAACTTCACTCCACGAGGCCGCTTCACGAACACGCGGTAGATCGTTTCCGACCAAACGCACCTCATACCCGGCGCGCTCGAGTCCCCGGCCGATCGAGCCGCCTACATTACCTTTACCGACCACTGCAATTTTGGGCTTCATATTGTCTCCTATGTGTCCTCCTGGCAGACGTCTGATTGTCACTCTTGATCGATACCGATTTCTGCCACTCTCTTTTGACGACAGGCACAGGTGGACTGTGAACGGAATTCGCACGCAGACAGCAGATTTCTTGCCTGGGTGGGCAGATCTGCCTTTGGGCCGGTGGCCGCAGACAACACTAACCAGCGTAATATTAGGGCATTACGGGGGCGAATAAATCAGGGCATCAGCCCTGGTATGCTATTGGGAAGGTTCGACCAGAACGTGAAGATCAGTGGTCGGAATTCAGATCCCGCCGGGCATCGATTGCCTCAATCAAGCGACGCGCGAAGTCGACCGAAGAAGCACGTGGGTGACTGGAACGATGGACTTCGAGTGCCCATCGTGCCTCATCCATTTGCCTGATGATTGCGCGTGTTTGGTGATAGGACGAAGCTGTTGCAGCTAAATTACAGGAATCCAGGCGAACTTTGCCGGCTCGCAACGCAGCAGGCAGCTGTCGGTTGCACGAGCACGCAGCCGTATCCGATGCAAGGCCACAATAGGTTCGGGTAAAGGTCAGGATTGCTGTACGGGCATGCTGGAGACGCTTACGGAACAGATCCGGCGATATGTCCAAAGCCTCCGCGACATCCGGTCCCGGCAGGTCCAGAATTTCCCCAAGTATGTAGGCCAGCCGGTGCGGCCGGTCGAGGCACTGAAGCATGCCGAACGTACAGCCGACCTTGACCTCTTCGATCATGAGCGAGCGCTCTGTTTCTTCGGGCGCCTCCAGACTCAGGCCGGTGGTCAGATCTTCTGCGAACTGCTCGAAGCTCAGGTGCAGCCGTTCCACGGGGCTCTTCTTAACGTCCAATATGTAGTTAACCGCAACGCGATATGCCCACGTCTTCAGCTTGCTGCGAAAATCGAATTGTGAAAGACGTGTCACGATTCGGACAAGAATTTCCTGAGTCGCATCTTCCGCGTCTTCCCGATTGCACAACATGCGCAGGGCAAGGCCATAAATGTCGCCCTGGAGCGCCCTGACGAGCTCCTCGAGAGCGTTGCGATCCCCATCGATTGCACGTCGGGCGACGTCTTCCAGTGCTATTCCCCTCAATTTGTTCTCGTCTTTTCCCACCTGGCGACACTCCCGCATTCGACTTCTCAGCCAGTATACCGCGACGCAGCCAGCGAGACGCTGGAAACAGCAGATCTGGACTCGAGGTATGATCGAATAGCTTTAAATTCACAGATAATTTCGAAAACCGCAGAATCCGCTTGACACGCTTTTCGAAGCGCAATTACGTTTTTCTTGCAGCGAGTAGTAGGTCATGATCGCTGCGGGAACCTGAAGCAAACTCCAACGCGAGCGGGCTGGAGCTCCAAAATCAACCAGCTGCTGATTGGCGAAGCTTTGTCTGACGAATTCGATGGCAAGGTCCTCAACCCTTACGGCGTCGAAATCGATCTCCCCTTCTGGGTTTTCAAACGGCTCAAGAGACTCTAGATCGAACGCGTGGAAGTGGCATTTGGGTGTCCTTGCTAAAAACCTCGTAATGATTCATATCATGGCGCTTGCAGCCTCATAGCGATATCGTCCAGAACCATGGTTGACCTGCTGATTTCGATGTCCGCTGCCCTCGCATCCACTCTCCGTGCGCGAGCCTCCCTGCACCTGGAAATCCCGGCTCTCCGCCACCAGCTCGTTGTCCTGCAACGGACCAATAAGAAACGGCTCCGGCTTCGGACATCAGATCGGATTTTGTGGATCGTTCTCTCCCGCTTCTGGCCTCAATGGCGCGAGTGCTTCATGCTCGTCAAACCGAATACCGTCATCTCCTGGCATCGAAAAGGATTTCAACTCTTCTGGAAGTGGAAAAGTCGTCGGGGAAAATCTGGTCGACCCGGCGTTTCGAGGGAGATCCGGGATCTGATTCGCAACATGAGCGCTTCCAATTGCCTGTGGGGCGCACCAAGGCTGCACGGCGAATTGCTCAAGCTTGGAATCGAGGTGTCTCAGGCTACTGTCGCGAAATACATGGTAAAGCATCGGAAACCGCCTTCACAGCCATGGCGGACGTTTCTCGAAAATCACGTCAATCAGTTGGTGTCCGTGGACTTTTTCGTGGTACCCACCGTCACTTTCCGGATCCTGTACGTTTTTCTTGCTCTGGCTCATGATCGCCGGCGCATCGTTCATTTCAATGTCACCGAGCATCCCACCGCCGAGTGGACCGCAGCCCAGATCGTGCAGGCTTTCCCTTGGGACAAGGCCCCTCGGTTCCTGCTCCGGGACCGCGACAGCATCTATGGCGCCGCCTTCAGGGCGCTGGTCAAAAACCTGGACATCAGCGAGGTTCTCACCGCTTTCCGATCTCCCTGGCAGAGCCCGTACGTTGAACGGTTGATCGGCTCGATCCGCCGAGAATGCCTCGACCATGTCGTCATCTTGAATGAGATTTCGCTCCGGCGCCATTTGGTTTCTTATCTTGACTATTACCACGGTACGCGAAGCCACCTTTCGCTCGGGAAGGATTCTCCGGATGGCAGGGCCGTGCAGCCGCCGGAGATGGGAAAGATCTTTGCGCTTTCTAAAGTAGGCGGGCTTCATCATCGATACGAGCGAAGAGCCGCCTGAAATCGGGCATCCTCAAAAATTCGCCACCTTAAATATTGCGCCTGGTGCGGTGCCGTCTGCAGGAAGGCCGCCAACCTTTCCCCAATGCAGCAGAATTCCACATAACTTCTGATGATTTGTGCATTTCGAAACCGCTCTAAACGGTCAGCGACCTCCAGTTCAAGTTTTTGGCAGGCACAGGGATTAGAAATGCACATTTTCCGGATGAGTTGTCTGACCTCTCGTTCAGCATCGGGTCGTCCTGGGCGATGACACTTCCTCCGCCAGTAGAGACGGAAGCCTTGACGATGCCAACGAATCACGGTTTCTGGCTTGATGATCAACAGAGCTGAGCGCCTGTCAGGCCAAAGGTGCGACAGCCAAACCTACAAGATGCGGTCTGAGGTGCGCAGTCGTCTCCTGGCATGAGGTTGATCCATTACTTCCCTACCGCAAGAGGAGTTCCTGCATTCCCGAAGAAGCTGAGCGTTACCGCGCCGGACGACCCCGCACTCAGGAGGATGAACTCCGTCGTGTACCCGCCTCCGTCGGCAATTTGCGGAAATTGAATCGGCAACGGGGTCGGCTGGTTCATGTCCGCTACCGGAAAGGCGGTAAACAGGAAGTCTCCACGCTCGTTCACCAGCGCCCGGATCGTAAGCGGCACAAACGGAGTGTCGCTCGCGATGTCAAGAATGCCCCGGAACCCGGCGGGCAATCCGGAAATGTGCTGCCAGACAAAATCCGCCGTATGCCCCTTGCCATCGAGTGTCATCAGGCCGGGGCTGGTCCCCGCCGGAGTAAACCCGTCCATTTGCACGGCCGTGAGCGCGATGCTTGCCGCCGCATAGCCCGGGTTGCCAAGCGCCACGCTGGTGTTGTGGCCGCCGGAAGTATCCACGAAAATCCGAGCGTGCGTCGTTGGCACTGCGGCGGCGACCCCGGACTCTGCCACCAACACACCGTTTTGGCTGGATTGATAAAGCCCGGCGCCCATCGGCGCGGGCGTGCCGCTATCCGGTGTCAGCTCGACCCAGCCCACGTTGAAGTTCGTGGGTGCAGCGTCCGTCTGGAATACATAAGCCCCTCCCGGCATCATCCAATAGGCAAAAAGCGACCCGTAAGAACCGCCGACCTGGTGCACCGGGAGGGGCGAGCCATCGTTCCCGTAAATGCGCAGCCTGCCAGTCTCAACGATGCCGGATGTGTTCAGCAGCATTATCGTGGTGGTGTACCCACCGCCATCCGCGAGTTGTGGAAAATAGACCGGGGCAGTACTCAATGCCCGGGTCAGATCCGCGGTTGGCGTGCTGGTCATGAGCATCTCGCCTCTCTGGTTCGTCGTGAGGCGCAAGGCCACGACCGATAGCGGCTGATCGCTTGCCATCTCGAGCGTGCCGAAAAGAGTCTCAGCGGCAAATGAAGGTGGAATCGAGAAGCCGGATACGATCTCGGGCAGCTGCCAGAGGTACCTCGCGATGTGCTCCCCCTTGGCCAGACTTCCGGTTCCCACAGAAAGCACCTGCCCGTCGAGTTGGCGCAACGTGAAGGTGATCGTCGCCTTGGCGGCGCCTCGATTTACCAGAGCCAGGCCCGTGTCGATAGTGACCTTGCCGAATGAACCCGGAATCGCCGCACCGATGCGCCAGTCAACGAAGATGCGGGCAGAAGTCGTAGGAGGGGACGAGGGGATGCCGCACTCACTGATCACCGTTCCGTTGGGCCGATAGCTGTACACCGCAATCCCGTACGGAGCACTGCCCGAGTTCACCTCCAAAACAGCGTACCCCGCCCGTGTCAGCCCACTGCTTCCCATGGTGGCGGCAGCAGCAGCACCGCCTGCGCTCAGCGTGAGATGCATCGAAGGCTTCCCTGGACCAATAAGGCGCCATACCCCTTCTGAATCTGTGCCGGCGTAGAGCGTTTGCGGGCTGGTCGGGTCAATAGCCAGGGCATTCACAGTATGGGTGCTCGTCAGTCCCGTGTCGCTCCAGTGGACGCCTCCATCCGTGGTGGTAAACACTCCTCCGCCGCTGGTGCCGGCGTACAGCGGCTGTGAAGCGGCCGGGTCCATGGCAAAGGCATGAACGTCGGTGTTTGACAGCCCATTATTGACGGCGCTCCAATTGCTCCCTCTATTCGTGCTCTTAAATACTCCTCCGTTGGTACCGGCATACAGGATCTGCCCAGCGGTCGGATCCATGGCCAGGGCACGCACATTGGTATCTGTCAGCCCATTATTGACGGCGTTCCAATCGCCGCCTCCGTTCGTGCTCTTGAATACCCCCCGGTTGGTACCGGCGTACAGCGTCTGCGGAACTGCCGGATCAATGGCGATGGCAGTAACAGTAATCGTATACGTCACCCAGGCGGCACTCCAGTGGGCGCCTCCATCCGTGCTTTTGTACAGCCCAACTCCGGTGCCGGCATATAGCGTTTGCGGTGTCGCCGGATCGATCACCAGGGCATAAACAGTAAAATCACTGAGCGAAGGGTTAAATCGGATGACGGCGGCCCAGCTGCCGCCACCATTCGTGCTCTTAAATATCGCGCCTCCGGGCCAGACGAAAGGTAATCCCGCCGTGCCCCCTCCAGTCGGGGGGCCCCCCGTCCCGGCATAAAGCGTCTGCGGATTTGTCGGATCGATGGCCAAGGAAAATACAGCATTCATGTGACTCGGTCCGGTGTCGATCCAGTTGCTCCCCCCATCCGTGGTCTTGAGCACCGCCCCGCCCCCGGCGCCGGCGTACAGCGTCTGCGGATTCGCCGGATCCACGGCAACGGCGAGAACCTGGTTGCTGGTCAGGCCGGCATTCATGGCACTCCAGATACCACCCCCATTCACGCTCTTGAACACCCCCAATCTGGTGCCGGCGTACAGCGTCTGCGGGTACGCCGGATCAACGGCAATGGCAAAGACATGATGGCTGGTCAGGCCGGCATTCATGGCACTCCAGTTACCGCCCCCATTTGTGCTCTTGAACACCCCCACTTCGGTACCGGCGTACAGCGTCTGCGGGTACGCCGGATCAACGGCAATGGCGAAAACTTGATTGCCGGTCAGTCCGGTATTTATGGCACTCCAGTGATCGCCTCCATCCGTGCTCTTGAAAATCCCGCTGGATATGTGGCCCGCATAAATGGTCTCCGGATTTATCGGGTCAATCGCGAAGGTAAAGGTGCCGGGCTGTCCGGTGTCGATCGCGCTCCAATTCTCACCCCCGTTCATACTCTTGAACATCTGGCCGTTGAATTGAACATACAGCGTCCGGGTGTTCTTGGGATCGATGACCAGAGCAGAAAAATGCAGGTTGGCGGTGGAGGGCAGTCCGGTGTTGATAAGGCTCCAGGTGTCGCCTCCGTTGGTGCTTTTGAATGGTCCGCCATTGCCCCAGCCGTTTATGATATCAACGCCGGCATACAATGTCTGTGGACTTGCCGGATCAACGGCGAGGACGTACACCTGCGGGGTCCCGAATTTACCGGTGGGCGGCAGGGCACCCGTGTCGCTCCAGCTCGCGCCCCCGTCCCTGCTCTTTAACACTCCACTCATGGTGCCGGCGTACAGGGTCTGCGTATCTGCCGGATCAATGACGAGTACATTAACCGCCAACCGGATGGCGGTCCATGTTTCACCGCCATCTTTGCTCGTAAACACCCCGCTCGTGGTGCCGGCATACAGGATCTGCGGTGCCTTAGGATCGATTGCCAGAAACTGAATGCGCCCTCCTTCCGGCCCAAGCCAAGTCCATGGGGAGATATTCGTATCACGGAGCCCTGCGCTCATCGGGTTGTCAGAGGAGCCTGCGCCTCTCGCCACCGGCACTTTTGTGTTCGGAAGAGGAGTCGCGGCGTGATCCCGCCGATGTGCTGCAAGTGAGCCTGTATGGGACCAACCGGATGATATGGGCTGCGGCGAGAGGAACAGAAAGGCCAGGAGTGCCGACAGGATGTTAAACAAAAACCTGAGGATTCTTGGGGCGCTTTGACGAGACATGTGATTTACCTCATCAACTCAGGGGAGATCATTCGAGAAATGTTTTGCCAGCCTGGACAGGGGAAAGGCGGCAGGAAGATCCATTCGCTGCCGGACAGTATCCTCCTGGACCATTGATGATCGTAACATATAGTGACAGAAATAGGATCCTCAATCCCGAAGGGGTGACACAGCAAAGCCCAGTGCGTGAGACCTGGGAACAAGGGATCTGGCTGTTGAAGACATCCCAAGGAGGGATGGTTTCCTTCAGGTAACCCGGCTTCTTCACGGTGCCTACTTGCATTCCAATATCAGACGTTCAATAGTTATGCTGTTACAATGTATGCCAAATTAAAAAAAAGCAGGAAACCGTGGACCTTCAGCTCATGGTCGTGACAGGCGCGTCGGGAATTCTCAGCCGCTCGATCGTCGAGGCGCTGACCGATGCGAACCTTGCCGTTGGGCGGGCAGTCCGCAATCCGGACATGATTGGGGACCATTGGACTGGAAAGATAATATGATTTCTTGTCAGATTCGAGCGGCGGGATGAACAGCATTCAGCCGAAAGGTATCATCGCATCGATAATTAACAATCAAACAATGATTCGACCACAGGAGAAGACATTATGAAAGGACTGCGATTCTCACTCAACCTCTTTATCGGCCTGGCTGCTATGATCGTAGGCGTAACAGTGCCGGCGAGCGCCCAGACGGCGGCTCGGGTGCCTCCGTCGTCACAGTTGACTCAGGCTCGTGTCAGCCCGCACGATACGGTCAGCCGAGCCATTGACCGCACCAACCGCGTCACAATTTATTACGGACGGCCTTTCAGCAAGGATCCCAAAACCGGCGAGTTGCGAAAGATCTGGGGAGGCCTGGTGCCTTACGGCAGGGCATGGCGCCTGGGCGCCGACGAGGCCACGCTGCTCATCACGCAGCAGCCGATCATGATCGGCAGCACCGAGATTCCCGCGGGCGCTCACTCGCTGTTCATGCTGCCGGATGAAAGCGGCGCCTCGAAGCTGATCATTAACAATCAGATCGGTCAGTGGGGACTTCAATATGACGAGAAACAGGACTTTGCGCGCGTCGGCCTCGTCAAGACCTCCGTCGACCCGCAGGTCGATCAGCTCACGATGGCGATCGAGAGCAACCCATCCGGAGGCGGCATCATCAAGATCACCTGGGAAAAAACCCAATTCTCGGTGGCGTTCACCAATTCCGCCGCCAAGAAGTGACGCCGATCATCATCGAGCACCATTGCCGGAGTCATTTCGCTTATGGCAGGCCGGGTCAGAGACTCGGCCTGTTCGACTCTGCGTTTCGATACAACTCAATTCATTGCTGCCGGCAGTGCGCGTGATGGGTTTCCGACGAATCGAGCGTGAACCATGAAGTCAAAATCAATCCCAAAGTCTTACCGGCGCGTGATCGCGCTCCTGTCCCTGTTAGCCGTGAGTGCCGTCCTGGCGGCCGCTTTCCAGGGCGGCATGCCCGCCGGCGCGCCGGCTGTTCCGGCCTCTTCCATTGCGCAGGAATTGCGAGCCGTTGGCGTCTTGGGCAGCGTGCTCCTCATCGGGGCGCACCCTGATGACGAAAACTCGCTGCTCATCGCCTACCTGTCGCGCGGCCGCCATTACCGCGCGGCCTACCTATCCGTAACACGCGGTGACGGAGGCCAGAACATCCTGGGCCCCGAGTTCGGCGAGGAACTCGGAGTGATCCGCACCCAGGAACTGTTGGCTGCTCGACGCATCGACGGCGGACGGCAGTTCTTCACGCGTGCCATTGACTTCGGCTACTCGAAGAGTCCGGACGAGACGCTCAGAATCTGGGACCGCCGGCAGGTGCTCTCCGACGTTGTGCGTGTGATGCGCACCTTCCGCCCCGACGTGGTGATTACGGGTTCCCCTGAACCAAGCCCTGGCCAGCACGGTCATCATACAGCCTCCGCGATCCTGGGGATGGAAGCCTTCAAACTGGCCGGCGATTCCAAGGCATTCCCGGATCAGCTCGACACTCTCACCCCCTGGCAGCCCAAGCGCATCCTCAGGGGTGGTGGATTCGGCCGGGGTGGGACGGCCGAAAACGCGCAAGCCGTCCGGATCGATGTCGGCGGCACCGACCCGCTGACCGGAGAGTCGTTCTCCTCAATCTCCGGCCGCAGCCGTTCTCAACACAAAACCCAGTTCGGCAATATCTCCGGCCGGGGCGGCGGCGGCGGACCATCCTATCAGTCATTTGTGCTTCTCGGCGGCGCACCCGCGACAGCGGATCCGATGGACGGCATCGACACCACCTGGGCCCGGATCCCAGGCGGCGCCGAGATCGCCAAGATCACGGGCGATGCCATCGAGAAATTCGATCCGAACAATCCGGCGGCCAGCGTCCCCATGCTGTTGGCAATACGCGCCAGGGTGGCAGCGCTCTCGAGCGACGCCTTGGTGGATGAAAAGCGTCTGCAACTGGACAAGATCATCCTGGACTGTCTCGGTCTCACCGTCGCATCGACGTTGCGCCAGGCCGAAGTTATCCCCGGCGATACGCTCACATTGCGCAACACGGTCACGGTGCGATCAGCCGTTGTTCCGGTCAAGTGGCAAGGACTCCGCGCACCCGGCATGGCGCAGCCGCTTCAATTCGGGGAAGCGCTGCGGGTAAACCAATCGGCGAGCCATGACGCTCAGCTGAAGCTGCCCTCCGACATACCGCTGAGCCAGCCCTATTGGCTGCGCGAAGAGCCTGCCACGGGTCTGTACCGGGCCGACAATCCGAAGCTTATCGGCCTGCCCGGAAATCCGCCCGCTCTCCTTGTCCGTTTTGATCTGGAAATCGGCGGCCGGCAATTTACGGTCACCGCCGAGCCGGTGCAGGTGGACTCAGAGCCGGGAAAGGGCGGAAACGCGGACAGCCTCCTTGACACAGAGGGCCGCAAACTGGAGGTAGTCGCGCCGATTGCGCTTGCATTTGCTTCGGAGGTCCGCCTTTTTGCACCCGCCGCCATGCGCACGGTGGAGGTTGACGTCAGGGCTCTCCGTCCCGGCACCGTCGGTTCGCTGCGCCTTGAGGCGCCCGCCGGCTGGCGGGTTGCCCCCTCCGCGCAATCCTTCCGGCTGGCAAAGGTCGACGACAAGGCGAGACTCTCGTTCAATGTCACTGCGCCTGCCCAGCCGGCCGCGGCGGTCATCACCGCCGAAGCGGATGTTGGCGGCCGGCGATACCGGAACGCGCGCGTTGACATCCATTATGAACATATCCCGCCGATTCTGCTGCAGCCGCTCGCGCGCATCAGGGCCGTGAGCCTCGATCTACAGAAGCGCGGCACCCGGGTCGGTTACCTGCCGGGAGCCGGCGACAGCGTGGCTGGAGCCTTGGCACAGATGGGCTACGAAGTAGAGCTGCTGACAGGCGCCGATCTGACCGCCGAGGGACTCCGCGGCCTGGACGCCGTTGTGATCGGCGTGCGCGCCTTCAACGTCCGGGACGACCTTGC
This sequence comes from uncultured Acidobacteriota bacterium, assembly GCA_964353465.1. Taxonomy (GTDB): domain Bacteria; phylum Acidobacteriota; class UBA6911; order UBA6911; family UBA6911; genus JAFNAG01. Next base: position 26,496 of record CAYGWQ010000025.1, read on the forward strand.
CGCCCATTTGCCGGCTCTGTTTGAATATGTCAAGGCCGGCGGCAACGTCCTCGAGCAATACAACCGGCCCAACGGACTGAAGACGGACCAGTTCGCGCCCTACACCCTGCGGCTTTCGAACGATCGCGTGACCGACGAGAATGCGGCGGTGACGTTCCTGGCGCCTGGCCATCCGGTACTTACCACTCCCAACAAGATCTCGAGCGCCGATTTCGAGGGCTGGATTCAGGAGCGAGGGATTTATTATCCGAACCAGTGGGACGACCGCTGGACTGCCATCCTGGCCAGCGGAGATCCGGGTGAGCAGCCGTTCAAGAGCGGTCTGCTCGTGGCTCAATACGGCGAGGGCTATTTCGTATATACAGGCCTGGTGTTCTTTCGCGAGCTTTCGGCAGGCGTGCCCGGTGCGTATCGGCTCTTCGCGAACATGGTTTCGTTAGGGAAGAAATAATAACCCTCAACAGCTCAACGCAGCCACGGCGAGGCTGATAAGTTGCCGTGAAACCACAATCGTTGAGGCATGAGAGGAACTCGCAACCGCTTCCCAGTTACAATGCCTGAGCATTCGGACCGTGCAAGGAAATAAACCGGTCTTTTGATTGGTCCGGGAGTTCTCTCAAGCCTTCCGACGCACGGATCTACGCAGCGGAGGCAAGATTGCTTCGACAATCACATTATTGTGATCGATGGAATCGAATTCCTGCCGCGCGGCCTTTACTTCCTCGATGTGATCTTCGGCCCAGGAGCAAACGCTGGCTACAAGCTTGATCAGGGATCGACCCAATTCAGTCAGTGAGTATTCGACTCGCGGCGGAACACTGGCATAAAGACGACGGCTGACAATGCCGTCCCGCTCCAGACCCCGCAGAGTGCTCGTCAGGGCTTTTTGCGAAATACCGCCGATCGCACGGCGAAGCTGTGAAAAGCGCAGCGTGCCTTCCGAAAGGCGGCGGATGATCAACACCGACCACTTGCCGGCGATCCGGTCCAGCACCTGCCGTGTCGGACAAAGGTGATTAAATACATCCCAAGGGGGGTTGGTTTCCTTTTGGATACTATGCTTCTTCATGGTGCCTTCTTGCAATCTGTGGATTAGCGTCTATATTGATGCTGCAGCTTTCAATATACCAAAAAAACAGGAGAAAAGATCATGGAAAAGGGACAAATTCTCATCACGGGCGCCTCTGGCGTTTTAGGACGCTCGGTGGTCCAGGCATTCACAAAGGCAAACTTCCCGGTCCGCCGGGGAGTCCGAAAACCGTCTGAGACAGCCGGTACTGAAACCATACATTTCGATTACACCAAGTCCGAAACCTTCGGCCCCGCGCTGACCGGTGCGCGCGGGCTCCTTCTCATGGCTCCTCCCCTGGATCCGGAGGCCCCCGCCAAGCTGAAGCCGGTGGTAGAACTGGCTAAACAGGCCGGGATCAGCCGGATTGCATTCATTTCCGCCTTCGGTGTCAACTCTAATGAGCAGGCTCCTTTGCGGATCGTGGAGCACCAGGTCATGGACTCCGGAATTCCCTTTGCGATCCTTCGTCCCAATTTCTTCATGGAAAACTTTTCGAAGGGTTTCCTCTCAGGGGCGATCAAGGCTCAAAACGGTATTTTCCTCGCGGCAGGCGAAGGCAAGACGAGTTTCATATCCGTGGAGGACATAGCCGGTGTGGCGGTGAAGTGCTTTTGCGAAGGTGCCGGCAACCGCGAACTCGACCTAACCGGGCCGGAAGCTCTCGATCACGCGGAAGTCGCTGCGATAATCAGCGAGGCATCGCGACGGTCGGTCTCCTATCACTCGTTAACCGAAGATCAGATGGCTGCCGGGGCTCGCGGTGCCGGCATTCCGGAGTCCGCCATCGGCTACATGATGGCGCTTTATGGGGTGGTGCGTGCCGGCTATGCGGCTGGTGTAACCGGGGACGCGGAGCAGGTCCTTGGACGGCCGCCGATTTCTTTCCGCAAATTTGCGGAACAGAACGCCGCCGCATGGAGGGCATAGACTCAAATCCAAGAGTCTAACAGGGGAAAACCAATGATCGATCGACGAACTTTCATGGGAACCGGTCTGGCAGCATTCGCCTCGGCGAATCTGCTTCCGCGACAGGCAAGAGCTGCGGGCGAGGAGACGATTTACGTCAGTGTCGGGAACGGCGCTGATACCAACCCGGGAACCAAACAAAGCCCTCTGAAAACGCTTTCTGCAGCTGCAAAGCGCGTCAATGAAGCAAAGGGCAACGGGCCAACTGCGATCATCCTGGCGGAGGGAATCTATCCTCTCGACCAGACCGTAATGATCAAGCCGGGGAGGTTGTACACCAAAACTGAGCAGCTGACAATCCGGGCGGAGAGCCTTCCGGACGATCCGGATTGGGGCCCTGCTCGGATGCCGGTGCTGGTTCCCGTCATGCCTCTCTCGAAAGACTGGAATGGCAGGCCGGATCCCTTCGATGGGGTTGCCTACGGAATGCAGATCGAGACCAGCCACGCCACGGTGCAGGGCATCAGAATGTGCGGCATGCCGATCGTCGAGCATCCCGAATAGACAAGTGCAACGTTTTCAGTTAATACGGAATTACTAGCAGGGACAGCCATTAAAGACGGCCGGGATATCGTGGCGTCCGTCGATGCCGGATACCATCAGAAGGCTCACTTCATCGACGAGATCCGCCTGGAGGAACGCCCCATTGACATGGCCGCCTTCTTCAAATCAGGCCTCCCGTCAGCGGGAAAAGTCCCTACCGACTTTGTTGAGCTACCGCCAGGCACTTTAGATTTTTCTGGTCTCGTATAAACAGCTTGCCGTCAG
>CAYGWQ010000026.1:0-28961 GCA_964353465.1 uncultured Acidobacteriota bacterium
TGTACTTGATGCCGCCGATCTTCTGCATGTTTTTCCGCTGAAGATCCGCGAGATAGGCGTTTGGCAGGATATTGTAGACCCCTCCCGCCACCTCCATATCCATCGTGGTGCCCGTTCCGAGCGCGGCTCCTCGGGCTGCGTCGACGATCCGCTGCCAGATGCCCTCGAGCATGCGCATGTCAGGATGACGCGCCACATAGTAGACCTCGGCAAACTCGGGCACGATGTTAGGCGCGGCGCCGCCGCTCGTGATGATGTCGTGGATTCGGGTTTCCTGCGGCACGTGCTCGCGCATCATGTTGACCATCATGTCCATGGCCTCGACGGCATCGAGCGCCGAACGGCCCTTGTCGGGCGCAGCCGCAGCATGGGATGCGATGCCGTGGAATCTGAACTTTGCACTGATGTTCGCGAGGTTGCTCGAGGCGCTCGCCTCGTTGTTGTCGCCGGGGTGCCAGGAGATGACGATGTCGACGTCGCGGAACAGGCCGGCGCGAACCATGTACACCTTGCCCGCGCCACCTTCCTCCGCCGGAGTGCCGTAGAAATGAATGCTCCCCTCCCTGCGGGATGCAGCCAGCCAATCCTTCACCGCGATGGCTGCGGCCATCGACGCGGTGCCGAGCAGGTTGTGCCCGCAACCATGGCCCGGCGCCCCTGCCGAGACCGGCTTTTTCTCGGCCACCGCTTCCTGCGAAAGTCCAAGCAGGGCATCGTACTCGCCAATGAACGCGATGACGGGCTTGCCGCTGCCATAGCTGGCCACGAACGCCGTCGGGATTTCGGCGACACCTTTCTGAACCGAGAAACCGGCTTCAGCCAACTTGGCTTCCAGCAGAGCGCTGCTTTTTACTTCCTGAAATCCGGTCTCCGCGAATCTCCAAATCTGCAGCGCCACATCGGTGTATGCCTGGCTCCGTGATTCGATCCCTTCGATGACTTGCGTCGCCGCATCCGGTTTTTGCGCGGCCGCGATCAGCGCCAAGGACAACAGCAAAACGAGCATTGAAACTGCGATCTGTTTGTTTTTCATCCTTCCTCGCGCTTGAAAAATCAACTTTTTGGCTGCTGGCGCATAGAGGGACGCCGCGAGAGGCATGGCGCCAGCCACCAGGATCGATACTCCGCGGATCACTGGCCGGACATTCCAGACATCGGCTGCGGTCGACGTCTTCATTCTCGTCCTCGGCATCGGCGCCAATACGGCCATTTTCAGCGTCGTAAACGGAGTGCTCCTGAAGCCGCTCCGCTACGGATAGCAAATACAAGCTGCCGTCTTAGAGCTCAGCTCTTCTAGGATGCCTTCCCTCCAGGCTCCGATAAGGGGCTTTCTGTCAACTTCCCCCTCCGTAGAAATTCAAGACTAGAAGACGAAACGCAACCCGATCTGAATCTGCCGCGGCCGGTTCGCCTGCGTGGTGATTGTCCCAAAGCTTGAGCTCGTCACCTGCACGTTCGGAGCGCCAAATGCTGCATGGTTCAGCAGATTGAAAACCTCAAAGCGGAATTGGATGTAGGTCCCTTCATATATCTGGACCTTCTTCAGAATCGACGCATCGAAGTTGTTCTGCCCGTCCGCACGAAGATTGCCGAACGTGGTCGGCATGGTGCGCAAATGGAACTGGTACTGACCCGCTGATGCGGTTACAAAGCGGGAAGTATCGAATGCTTTTGTATCCACCCCGCGGTTGTCCAGGTTCAGCGCGGATGCCGTAAGGACCACGGCCTCCGATCCCGATGTGCACAGGCCATTGGTGGTGGCAACATTGCACAAGGGATAATCCCCTGGATTATTGGTGCTACCATTCATCCACTGAATCGGGGCACCCACCTGGTAGGAATAGATGCCGTTGATCCGCCAGCCGCCGAACAGCCGGTCCAGCCACCGTGATCGCAGATTAACCAGTTTGCCCTGGCCGATCGGCAGGTCGTAGTTTACAGCGGTCACGAACCGATGCGGCCGGTCGAATGACGATATGCGCTTCTCCGGAACGGTATCGGTATTGTTCAGCCATGAATCGCGCTCGAGGAGCTTCGACCAACCATAGGTGGCAACTACCTGGAGACCGCGCGACATGCGTTTTTCCACGCGTACGTTGAGGCTGTTGAAGTAGGAGCTGCCGGTGTTGGCATTGCGCATCGTCACACCGGAGCTGAAGCTGGTCGAATCCGCTACCGGGAACTGCGGAAACCGCGTCAGCAACTGCCGGACCGTTGTGTTGGTGCCGTTGAGGCCGCTGTTGCCCAGGGACGGGATCAGCCCGGCGAAGGGATTCGGCACGGAAGCGGTCAGCGTCGTGATCAGCGCAGTGTCGCGGTAAGGAAGTGTGCTCAGGTACTGGCGAGGGATGCCGTCGAGCTGGGTTACCGACATCGGCAGGCGCAAGGCGTGGTTGCCGATGTAAGCAACTTCTATAAACAGCGTCTGCGCGAGCTGCTGCTGGATCGCCAGGGTCCACCGCTCCGAGTATGGGTTCTTCATCTCCGGACTGAAGAAGTCGACATTTTGCCCCAGGAAGGTTGTCAGCCCCGCCGCCGAACCAGCCGGTTCCAGGAAGCCATTCGGAAACGGGTTGCTCAGATTGGCGGTCGGCAAAAGCAGGGGGCTCGGCACCGGAAACTGCGTAGTCTGACTGAAGCCCTCCTGCGTCAGGATCGGAGACGAGGAGTACCCGCCGCTCGGATTCAGGTTCGACATCGCGATCGGCTGAACGAACAAACCGAAACCGCCGCGGATCACGGTCCTGTTTTTGAAGATGCCGGGTGTCCAGGCAAATCCGATTCGCGGGCTCACCATACGCGAGCTGATTTGATAGACCGCGCCGTCCTGCGGCGTCGCAAAGGTCAACCCGCCTGGAACGGCAAAATTGATTGTGTAAGGCATTTTCGCCGCAGTCTTGGAGTTGTAGGCGGCGACGGCGGCGTCCTCCACCGGATTCTTGGCTGTGAAATCGAAACCATTCACGGTCCGGCCGTACCTTTCCGAGTAAGCCATATCCCTGTCGTAGCGCAAGCCCAGGTTGATCGTCAGGTTGCGTTTGATGCGCCAATCGTCCTGCAGGAACAGCGCATAGTAGTTCGAGGAATAGGCGCCGCTGGCATTCTGATCGAATTGGCCGGAGGTCGGGAGACCGAGCAGAAAGGATGCGAAGTCCTGACCGAAGGGAGCCGGCGCTGCATTCGAGGCGGATTGCGTCCACCCATTCGCCGTGCCGAAGCCGGCAAAGGTGAAGCTGCCGGTCGAGGCGCCGAAGGTTTGTGCGTTGAGCTGGTAACGGCGTGCGTCGACGCCGAACTTGAACACATGCGATCTCCACTGCATGACGACCGTGCCAAACAGGCTGAGTGAGTCCGACGGCAGTAGGTCGGCCCCGGTCTGGCCGAGACAATCGAAACTGGTGGCCTGCGTCGAATCGCTGCCGCAGTTCCCGAAACTGATGCGCGGCAACTGGACAAACTGGCTTTTGCCGGCCAGGTAGGAAGGGAAGCCGAGCGAGGTGACGTCGTAGCCGGCGGATGGCGAGGGATGCGTTTCCTTCAGGCGGGTGTAATTCAGGCGCAGGTTGATGACTGTCCTCTTGTTCAATGTATAGACCTCGTCAATCGTGCCGCCCCAGTTATCGCGGGTCAGGAGTGATGCCAACCCGTGTGCGTTGTTGTTGAAGTAGTCATTCTTTGACTGCAGGTAATCGGTGTGGCGGACGTTGAATGACATCCGGCTTTGGTCATTCATTACCCAGTCGAGGCGCCCCAATTCGTTGGTGAAATCATCATCCGTCGTCCTGCTGTTGCCGTAGTTGCTGTAACCGTCAGCGCGTCCGGCAATACTAGGAGCCGGATACAGATTCAGGTACGCGAGTGATACAGGATTCAGCAACTCCTGCGGAAGCTTGTTGCAGGGGGTGCCCGCCGCCTGTGTGCCCGAAGCCGGCGTCCCCGTCAAACGCTTTCACTTTCACTTCCTGCACCGCTTCCTGGGGCGGGGAGTAGGCCACGCGATTGTCCCGCGTGGCGTTCGGCGCGCCATCGATCATGATCTCGCTGGTCTGCGCGGGTGTGCCGCCGATGCTCCAGCCCGAAGCTGCGCCGTTGGCGAATGGGCTGATGGGGGTGTTGGGATTGCCGGTCGCGATGACTCCAATCGCCAGCTGCGCCAGCATCATCGGATTGCGTCCGTTCAGCGGGAAGTCCTCGATTTGTGCGGTTGAAATGCTCTGGCCGATCGAGGCATTGGCCGTTTCCAGCAGCGGCACCTCGGCAATGACTGTCACCGACTCTGATACCTGCCCGATCTCCATCCTGAGATCGAGCACCGGGTGATCGCTCGAGGCAAGACGGATTCCCTTGCGAACAAAGGATTTGAACCCCGCAACTTCCGCCTGGATTTCATATTCACCGGGAGGGAGAAAAGGAATGATGTAGCTGCCGGCGCTGTCGGATGTCGCAAACGTTTTCACGCCGGTGCGTATTTCCGTGAGGGTAATTCTCACGTTCGGAATGGCGGCGCCGCTCGGATCGAGCACGGCACCGCTTATCGTAGCACGGGACTCCTGTGCCGCCATGATGGGAGCGATGGTCAGTAGAGCTATCAGCCCAAACAGGGCAATGTATCCTTTCATGATTTACCTCTTGCGGATACAAATATCCGATAAAATGTGCCCAACCGACTCCATTAAACCTAGGGGGTGTGCATCTTCAGGCACAAGCCTAAGCCAACAGGATTTACTCTGTCTACAGGAAAGACCGGTGCTGGTGTGTCGATAAAACTCCGTCAGGAAATAAAATCAAACCGTGAGGCCGACCGCCGGGATGTGCCTGATCACAGACTGGCAAGCACAGGCTGCCGTGTGCGGGCCGTACCTGCAATTTCAGATGAAACAATGGGATTTATCGATCTGGCGAGCACGCATCCGTTATACTGGGTGGCAGCGCGCGAGAGGTGATCGATGAATGGACAGGAGAAGACTGGGATATTGTGTGCACTGATGCTTGCGTTGCCGCTTGTTGTGCCCGTGGCCGGTTCCCGAGTCTATCCCGCGGCGGACGTAGCGGGCTTCGTTGCGCAGGTAGGAAGCCGCGGCGCCGGGACGATTCAGCAGGCGCTCGATCCCGAACCCGCCGATGGGGCACGGTCGGTTGATCCCGCGAACGCAATACTGCGATGGGTCCCTGGCCACAACGCCATTGCTCACCGGCTGTTTTTCGGCCGGACCGATCCGCCGTTATTCCGCGAAGAGATGAAGCGCGTGCAATATCAGCCTGGGCTGCTCATGCCGGGCACGTCATACTGGTGGCGTGTCGATGAACTGACGCCGTCGGGAATCGTGATCGGGCGGACCTGGCGCTTCGCGACAGCTGGCGTCCCGGATCCGGCCCTTGAGGCTCCGGTGACGTGGTCGCAGTGCCTGAATCAGCCCCCCGCCTGGTACGCGACGGCTGAGGCTGTCCGTATCGCCGAGATCGTGCTTCTGCACCAGCGTAAAACGGGCGGGTGGCCGAAGAACATCGATATGTCCGTCCCGCTCAAGCCGGATGAACGCGCTCGGGTCGCTTCGGAAAAAACTCTGACCGACTCGACCATCGACAACAACGCCACGACGACGCAGATCCGCTTCCTGGCGCGCGTAGCCGAAGCCGCGAAGCAGGACCGCTTTCGGACGGCAATTTTGGCCGGTGTGCGTTACCTGCTCGAAGCTCAATACGGCAACGGCGGCTGGCCGCAGTATTACCCACTGCGCAATGACTACTCCCGTCAAGTCACGTTTAACGACGATGCGATAGTCCATGTCATGGAGCTGCTGCGGGACATTGCTGCCGGCCGGCCGCCGTTTGCATGGATCGATCCGCCGATCCGCACCCGGGCTGCTCAGGCAGTGGAACTGGGGGTGAAGATGATTCTGGCCGCCCAGATCCGGACAAAGGGCACATTCACCGCCTGGTGCGCGCAGCATGACGCCATATCGCTCCTCCCCTGTGCAGCACGATCGTACGAGCTTCCGTCCGTGAGCGGCCTCGAGTCGATCGGCATCGTCAGGTTCCTTATGGCAATCGTGCAGCCGTCACCGGATGTCGTGCGCGCGATTGAGTCGGCGGTCAGCTGGTTCCGTGCCTCGGCGATTCGAGGATGGCGTCTCGATAAGGTATCTGATGCGTCCAAACAACGCGGATTCGACTATGTCCTCGTAGCCGATCCATCGGCTCCGCTGTTGTGGGCCCGCTTCTACGACATTCGCACGAATCGTCCCATGTTCGTGGGCCGCGACGGAATCGGAAAACCACACTTGTCGGACATCGAATACGAACGGCGTACGGGCTACACGTATCTTGGGCCATTTGCCGCCGGCCTGTTGCAGACAGATTACCCGGCGTGGAGAAAAAGGCTCGGGCTCATCCCGGGGATAGGAAAAACAAGTTGTTATTCTGGAGTATGGCGTGATGTTCGCCCGAGAGAGGAACCTTTATGTTGGACGCAATGCTCGAAGCATGGCGCAGGCATGAATTGATCAACCGCTACATGCTGGATGAAGTTCCCGACGCGGGGCTTGCGGCGATCCCGCTGCTGAAGAACGGCCTGCCGGGGAAGGGGCGCGATGTGGCGCGCCAGATAGCGCATATGGTGGATGTGCACGTGGCGCATTTCCGCACAGCGGAAAAGGCGCGGATGAAGGGCGTGCCGAAGTGCGAGAAGGGCGTGGCGCCGTCGAGGCAACATCTGGAAGCAGCGCTGGCGGCTTCCAGCCGGGGTGTCGAGATGCTCTTGACACACCTTGTCGCGGGTGGCGAACTTGTTCGCAAGCGCGGGCCGCTGGTGCTCCTTTCCTACCTCATCAGCCACGAATCACACCACCGTGGCTCGATCATGCTGGCGCTCAAACAGAATGGTTTCGCCTTATCTGAAGCCCTGCGATGGGGGATCTGGGGGAAGTGGTTCGAGGGCTAGCGAAACTGCTGTCAGGTCTTGAAAATTGATCCCACTCGCGAAAAGTAAGGCTGGCACTTGTCCGGTACCGCGCGGGCAATCAGCGGCGGTCTGACGGATAGAGTCTTTATGCATGGCTTCTTTGCATTTGCGTGAAGGTAGTACGAAATACACGAAATGTCTAAATCAGAGCATACATAGCAATTGGGATGTCAGTGCTCTCTCAAGATAAAGCCCGACAGGACGCTCCTCAGCCCGCCCCACGGGGGGATAACGCTTCGCGCTGTGTCTAGCTGCGACGGTTGATTCTCAACCAAAATTGTGGCCGCATTTATGAAACGGAGTACTTAGTAAGTGGCGCAACTGTCAGTCCGCGATCGCCGGAGTATGGTAGCTCTCTGAACAGAACTCCAAAAACCGATGGAATTCGGAATTTTTGGTGACGGTCCACCTCGTGTAGACCTAGAATTCACGCTGGGAAGCGGTAGCTTTTTAGCAAAGGGGGAAACATTCCGATGAACCTCGAAAGGCTTGAGCGCGCTGATCGGCGGCTGATCGCAGCCTGCATCGTAATCGCGGTTGCCTCTCTGATCGTGGGCGTCCGATACTATTTCCTGGCATTTCCGGAGGCCTCGATCGAATTCCGTGTGACGCGCGAGAGCTCGACGCCGGTCGCCGAGTCGTTCCTAAAGGAGAGGAGACTCGATCCTTTAGGCTTCCATCACGCGGCCGTCTTCGGATTCGACGACCAGCAGAAGACCTTCCTCGAGCGCGAGCTCGGCGTCGCCGAGTCGAACCGGCTCCTCGAGTCGACGGTCCGCCTCTGGCGCTGGCGGCACCGGTGGTTCCGCCCGCTCCAGAAGGAAGAAATGGCGGTCGACGTCTCGACCAAGGGGGAGATCGTCGGCCTCCGCCACCTGCTTCCGGAGGATGCCGCCGGCGCGGACCTTCCTGTTGAGGAGGCCCGGAAAATCGCCGAGCGTTTTCTCACCGAAGCGATGAGAAGACCGCTTGACACCCTGTCCTTCATCGAGGCAGCCATCGAGAAACGCCCTCATCGAACCGACCACATGTTTACCTGGAAGGTGGCCCGAAGCGAGGTCTGCAGCGCGGACTATCGTGTGCAGGTCGGAGTTGCCGGCGCCGCCGTCACGAGCTACACGGAGTTCCTCAAGGTGCCCGACACTTGGGTGCGGGACTACGCCAAGCTGCGGTCGAAGAACGAAATCACCGGCGAGATCGATTCGGTGCTTCTGCTCCTTACGGTGCTCGCGATGCTCGTGTTCCTCGTTCTGCGCATCCGCAGGGGGGACGTGCGTTGGAAGGCGGCGACGATCCTCGGCGGGCTTATCTTCGTGCTTTTGAGCCTCTCGCAGCTCAACAGCCTGCCCTCGGCATTTTACGACTACGACACCACGACCTCGTTCAGCGGCTTCGTGCTGACGGGCATCCTCCAGGCGCTCGCAGAAGGTTTCGGCGCTGGGGCCCTCATTTTCCTCCTCGCGGCGTCGGCCGAACCCCTTTACCGGGAGCGGTTCCCCCGCAGGCTCTCGTTGACGTCGATCCTGCGCTTCCGCGCCCTGCGCACCCGGGAATTCTTCATCGCAACGCTTGTTGGCCTGACCCTCACTTGCTTCTTTTTCGCTTACGAGAACGTCTTTTACCTGATCGCGAACGCCCTGGGCGCTTGGGCGCCGCGCGACGTTGCATACTCGGATCTGCTTTCGACCGCGTTCCCGTGGGTGTACGTGCTTTTCTTCGGCTTTCTGCCGTCGATCTCCGAGGAATTCATCTCGCGGATGTTCTCGATTCCCTTTTTCGAAAGGATCTTCCGAAGCAGCATGGCCGCAATCGTCGTTTCAGCGTTCATCTGGGGATTCGGACACGCGGCCTACCCGAACCAGCCATTTTGGATTCGCGGGCTCGAGGTCGGGCTCGCGGGAATCGTCTTCGGGCTCGTCCTGTTGCGGTGGGGAATCATTGCAGTGGTCATCTGCCACTTCTCCGTGGACGCCCTCTACACGGCATTCGTGCTCATCCGCTCCTCCGATTTCTACTACCGGATCTCGGGAAGCCTCTCTGCGGGAATCTTCCTGCTGCTGTTTCTTGCGGCGGCGGTTGCGTACCTCTGGAAGGGCGGTTTCCTCCCGGGAGCGGCGACAAATGAGGCCGAGGGGGTATCCACGGCGCCTGCGCCGACTAAGTCAACGGCGGCAGCTCCTGCGCCCTCGGCCGGGTACCGTCCCTTGACTGCGCGCCGAACCGTCTGGGGGTTGGCCCTGGCCGCCGTTCTCCTCCTCGCCGGTTTCATTCCCTCGAGCCGCTATGGCGATTGGGTACGGTTCCGCACGACACGCGCTGGTGCGCATGAGGCTGCCTTTCGATTCCTTCACGAGAACAGCTTCGACGTCGCTTCGTACCGCAGCGCTATCGAGATTCTGGACCGGACCGATCCGGTCTCCGCTGCCTACCTTTCGAAGGCCGGGGGCCTGGCCGCCGCGAACGATGTCTATCGCTCCAAGGTGCCCACCCCCCTCTGGCGCGTGCGCTTCTTTGTCCCGGGCCAGAAGGAAGAGTATCGGGTCTCGGTGGATCCCTCGACCGGAGAGGTCGTTGGGTTCAGCCGGGCGCTGCTCGAGAACGCACCAGGCGCCACCGTGTCCAAGGAGTCCGCGCTCGATCTAGCGCGGGCGTTCCTGAAGGCGCACGGCGTCGACACCGCCTCGGGCGAGCTCAAGGAGCAGAGCGAGAAGGATGAAAAGGCGCGCCGCGACCACACGCTCGTCTGGGAGTTCCCGGAGACAGGCGCCGGCGAGGCCCGGGTCCGGCACGAAGTCGTCGTCCAGGGCGACGTGGTCGGCTCTTGGGGCCGGCTCGTGAAGATCCCGGAGGACTGGCGCCGGCAGCACGAGAAACAAACGGCGCTGACGGTGACCCGCGCATGGCTCAAATATCCCGTACTCGCCGGGCTGGGCGTGTTCGCGCTGCTGCTCCTGATCGCGAAGATTCGCTCGGCGGAGATCCCTTGGAAGTTTTCCTTCGGCGCGGGCGCCGTGACTGCCGCGGCCGCGGTCGTGGGCGCGAGCTTGAACCTCGACGCGCTGTGGAGCCGCTACGACACGTCGATCCCGGCGGGCGGCTATGTCATCGTAATCGTCATCGGCCTGTTCCTCAGTACCGTGCTGTTCTTCTGCCTCGGCTCGATCGCCGCAGGGCTCGCCGGCGCGCTGTATCCGGCCGCAGTGTCGATGATCGGCGCCCCAAGCCGGCGGACGTTCGCCCGCGACGCGATCGTTGCCGGAGTGGTGGCATTCGGGCTGGCGATCGGAGTGCCAGGCCTGGTGCGCCTCCTGGCCGCCGCGATCCCCGCCGGGCGCCTGATCAGCGGAGTCTCGTTGCAAGCGGGCATCGAGTCAGAGGTGCCGTTCCTCACGGGCTTGGCCGGCGCCGTCTCCGCCGCCATCCTCCTTGCCGCGTGCGGTGGGATCGCCGCAGGCGTCCTCGCGCGCTACTTGCGGGGAGGCCTCACACGGTTTCTGGCCGCGCTGATGTTGATCGTGGCCTTCCTCCCGGGCGACGCGCGAACACCCGCCGAGTACGCCCTCGGGGCGCTCTCGCTCCTCGCACCGGCCGCGGGCGTCGTGATCCTCGCGGCGTGCTTCCTCCGCAACAACCCGCTCGCGTGGCTCTGGAGCGGTTGGTGCGGGCTCGCGGGCGCCGCGGCACTCCGTCTGCTGTCCGAGCCGGCTTCCCTATACAGGTGGAACGGCGCGCTGTTGCTTGCCGCCGTCCTTGCGTCCGCGGCGTGGCTGGCGCTCTCCGGCAGAGGAACATCTCCGGAGCGCCCATCTTCGGAATAGTCCCCCATGCCCGGGAGGCGCACCCAAGCGCATGAAAAGCGATATTTTCCGGCTGCCCAGTAGGCCCCGGCCGCCGGACGGGGCTCGGTACGCAGCAATTATGAATCCAGAGCGCCGTCTGGCAGCGCTCGCTCCAGAGACGGCGCAGAATGCGGTCCACAATCCGGGGCTGAGTAATGACGGAGACGGTCCACAACTCGGCGCCGCACGAGCATAAGAGCATGTAACATTGAGCCGGAAATTCTGAGGGAAAGATCTCCAGGCAGCCAAATAAGCATGATGAAAATCCTTATCTAAGCGCCACTCTAGCCTGTTACCATGTCTTTTTATATTACCGGGAGGCTGCGATGAAAGGGAACGGCGTTAAAAAAGTCGGGACTGTCTTGCTGGCACTGCTCGTATTGGCGATTTTTTGCCTTCAGGGCGGCAGCCAGGAGCCTCAGGATTTGAGCCTGCTGTTCAACAGGACTGAGGTGATGATTCCCATGCGTGACGGGGTGCGCCTGCATACCGAGATTTGCGTGCCGAAGACCTCCACCATTCCTCTACCGTTCCTAATCACACGCACTCCTTATGGTATCAACGACGACGCAAAGGGCTTTTCGCGGACCTTCGGAATCTACCGGGAGCTGATCCCCGAGGGTTACATCTTCGTCTTCCAGGACATCCGCGGCCGATTTCAGTCGGAAGGGCAGTTCGTCATGCAGCGGCCTCCGCGCGACCGGAAACTGTCAAAATCGATCGATGAAGGCACCGACACTTACGACACCATCGAATGGCTACTCAAGAACGTCCCCGACAACAACGGCCGCGCCGGCCTGCTCGGCATTTCCTACGGCGGCTGGCTGACGATGATGGGGCTGCTGGAACCGCATCCGGCGCTGAAGGCCGCATCAGAGCAGGCTTCGCCGGCGGACATGTTCCTCGGCGACGATTTTCACCACAACGGCGCCTTCCGCCTCAGCTATGGCTTCGAGTACGCGGCCGAGATGGAGACCGACAAGACCAACTACATGTTCCCATTCGACATGGCCGACACGTTCGAGTGGTACCTGAGGCTGGGACCGCTGTCGAGAGTGAACAAACTCTACTTTCACGGGAAGATTCCCACCTGGAACGATTTCGCAGGTCATCCGAATTACGACGAGTTCTGGCAAAGACAGGCATTTCCGCGCTACCTGAAGGACATGAAGCTCACCGTGCCGAATCTCAACGTGGCCGGATGGTGGGATCAGGAGGATTTCTACGGCCCGCTGAGGATCTATGAGCTGCTCGAAAAAAGCGACGCGAGTCGCGTCAATTACATCGTCGCGGGGCCATGGAATCACGGCGGATGGGCGCGCGGCGAAGGCAACCATCTCGGCCCGGTCCAGTTCGGGAGCAATACCAGCCGTTACTTCCGGGAAAATGTCCAGAGGCCCTGGTTTAATTACTGGCTCAAAGACGAGGGCAGCCTGCCGCTGAAAGAAGCGCTGACGTTCGAAACCGGCTCAAACCAGTGGAGAGAGTGGGATACGTGGCCGCCGAAGGAGATCGCCGCTCCCCGCAAGCTCTATTTTCAGGCCGGCGCACGCCTTGCCTTCGAGCCGCCCAAGGGAGCCGGGCCCGAAGCATTCGACAGCTATCTCTCCGACCCTGCCTACCCGGTGCCGTATAGACGCCGGCCCATCCAGCCGACATACGGCCCAGGGAGTACATGGTCGACCTGGCTGACAGAGGATCAGCGATTCGCGGATTTTCGCCCCGACACAGCACGCTGGGCGACCGACGCGCTCAGCGAGGACTTAAACGTCGCGGGCGACATCGTCACCCATATCTTCGCATCGACAACCGGCAGCGACAGCGATTGGATCGTCAAACTGATTGACGTGTACCCCGAAGCCAACCCGGGGGATCCGAACATGGCAGGTTATCAGCTCATGATTGCCAACGAGGTTTTCCGCGGGCGGTTCCGCAACAGCTTTGAAAAGCCTGAACCGCTTGTGCCCAACCGGCCTTATGAATTTGTGATCGATCTCCACACCAACGCCCACACATTCCTGAAGGGCCACCGGATCATGATCCAGGTGCAGAGCACCTGGTTTCCGCTGATCGATCGTAACCCGCAGAAGTTCGTGCCGAATATCTTCCTTGCAACTGCAGAAGACTATCAGAAGGCCACTCAGCGGATCTACCGCTCCGCGCAGTTCCCCTCCAATATAGAACTGCCGGTAGCGCCTCCAAGGGCCTTGGCACACCCCGAACCTGCGAGATGACATTTCGCAAATAGGGTGTGTTTCGTGGTTTCCATTGATTGCCGGTCGATGGTACTCTCGCCTCGGCAGCCTGGAGAAATCGCGTACTATCAAACCCGTTCCATCATTGCGGGTACTTCCTATGAATTCGCGCGAGCGTGTATTGGCGGCTCTGAACCACCACGAGCCGGATCGCATCCCAGTCGACCTTTCCGGACACCGTTCTTCGGGCATCTCGGCCATCGCCTACGCGCGCCTGCGTGAGTTCCTTGGCTTGGAAAAGCGGCCGATTCGCGTCTACGATCCGGTTCAGCAACTGGCCATTGTGGATGAAGACATCCTCCAGCGGTTTCAGATCGACACGATCGAACTCGGGCGCGCCTTCGCCCTGGAAGATGAGTGGTGGACGGATTGGGAACTGCCCGGCGGCATCCCTTGTCTCATGCCAGTGTGGGCCAAGCCCGAGAGACGGAACGGCGGCTGGGTGATCAGGTCGCGCCGCGGGACCGCCATCGCGCAAATGCCGGAGGGGGTTCTCTACTTCGAACAGACAAACTACCCCTTCGCCAGAAACGACGATTTTGACCGGCTGACCGATGCATTTGAAGAATCGATGTGGACGGCCGTCGCGTCGCCGCCCGGTCCGATCGCGGCGGGATCCGAAGGCCTCCGGCGCCTTGCAGCAGGAGCGAAAGGCCTGCGGCTGCGGACGGAACGCGCCATTCTCGGATTGTTTGGCGGCAATTTGCTCGAGATGGGACAATTCTTCTACCGGAACGACAACTTCCTCATGCTGCTGGCAGGCAACCCCGGCCGCGCGCATGAATTTCTCGATCGCATCGCGGCCATCCACCTTGCCAACCTTGAGCGTTTCCTCGGCGCCGCCGGCGCGTACATCGACATCATCGTATTCGGCGATGATCTCGGCATGCAAAGCGGCCCGCAGATCTCGCCGAAAATGTACCGCGAGTTCTTTCAGCCGCGCGAGCGCATCCTGTGGCGGCGAGCGAAGGAGCTCGCCCCCCGCATCAAGGTCAAACTGCACTGCTGCGGCGGCGTGCGCCCCTTGTTGTCCGGCATGATCGACGCGGGGCTCGACGCCATCAATCCAGTCCAGATCAGCTGCCGGGGCATGGACCCGGCAGGCCTCAAAGCTGACTTCGGCGACCGGCTCACATTCTGGGGCGGCGGCTGCGACACACAGGAGATGCTGGCGAACGGGACTCCTGCGCAGGTCCGCGACCACGTGTTGCGCCTCATGGAGATCTGGCGTCCTGGCGGCGGTTACGTCTTCCAGCAGGTGCACAACATCCTCGCCCACGTACCTCCCGCGAACGTCGTGGCGATGTTGGATGCGGTCAAGGAGGCATGAGTCAATGAACAGACACAAGCGATTTTCCGGCAGGCGGGCCATGCCGATCTGCGGCCTGCTTCTCACCATTACCCTTGCCGCAGGATTGCATCCCGCGCCGCGCCGGCAGGGGCGCGTTTTACTCTGGCAGATCGGCAAGACGGACAACGACAACCGCGATTTCTCCCTGGCACCAGGCGAATATAGGAAATTTCAGGAGGACGGCTTCTTTGTTGTCGGGTTGTCGGATCCCAGGCGGGATTGGCCTTACGTCCACCCCGGCCCCGACGATTCCTGGGCAGGCGCGCGGCCGCACACGTTCACCATCGTTTTCGCCTTGCGCGCCGCGCCGGCCGGCGGCGACTGTGGATTGATTCTCGCCCTCGTCGACACCCAGCGCAGCGCTCCGCCGGTGCTTGACGTGAGCGTCAACAACAGGAATTTCAGGCAGAAACTCCCTCCCGGCGCGGGCGACGCATCCATCTCCGGCCGTCCCGAACGGGGCGCGGCCCACCGCTTTGCCCTCAACTTCCCCTCCTCCATGCTCAGGGCGGGCCAGAACGAAATTCGTATCCGCACACTGTCTGGGAGTTGGATGCTGTACGACTCGGTCGGCCTCGAGATTCCCGCCGGAACCGAACTGGCGACGGCAATTCCGACCGCAATGGTAGATGTGAGTCCCCGATCCGCATTGCAGAACCGCAACGGCAGGCTCGAACAGCCGATCGTATCTGTAATCCGCCACCAGGGCGATCCATTGCCTATGCGCCTCCTGGCGAATCAGACAGTGCTGGCGCAGGGGACATTGAAGCCGGGCGAAAACAGATACGAGTCGTCCGTCGCAGCGGTAGATCGCGAAACGCAGCTCGCACTGGTCCTGGAGATCGGGGGAAAACCATTCGCGGTGCAGGAAATCCCGCTGAAGCCGGTGCGCCGTCTCACCGTTTATATCCTGCCGCATTCGCACACCGACATCGGTTACACGGAGATTCAAACCGAGATCGAAGACAAGCAGGTCAGCAATCTTCTGAAGGGGATCGCTTATGCGCGCCTGACTGCTTCGAATCCCCCCGGCGCCCGCTTTGTCTGGAACGTCGAAGTTCTCTGGGCCGCCGACCTCTACCTGCGGCGCCTGAACCAGGTCCAGCGCAGGGAATTCATGGAGGCGCTCAAGCTGGGACAGATCTCGCTGAACGCGATGTATCTGAACGAACTTACGGGCCTCTGCCGTCCCGAGGAATTGATCCGCCTCTTTCGCTACGGCACCCAGCTGGCAGCCGAAGCCGGCGTGACGGTCGATGCGGCCATGATCTCCGACGTGCCGGGATACACCTGGGGCCTGGTGACGGCGATGGATCAGGCCGGGGTCCGCTATTTTTCCACGGCGCCCAACTATTTCGACCGCATCGGGGACATCCTCGTCCAGTGGGAGAACAAACCCTTCTGGTGGGTCGGGCCGGACGGCCGGTCCCAGGTGCTGGTGTGGATCCCCTACAAGGGGTATGCGATGTCGCACGCCTATGCCGCGATCACGCCTGACCTGGTTCAGCTTTTCCAGGACCAGCTCGAAAAGACCTCCTATGCATACGACATCGCCTACATGCGCTGGAGCGGCCACGGCGACAATGCCGAACCCGATCCGGGCATCTGCGATTTTGTCAAGGACTGGAACGCGAGGTATGCCTGGCCCAGGTTCGTCATCAGCTCGACGAGCGAGGCCTTCCGCGCCTTCGACAAGAAGTTCGGCGCCCAGCTCCCCCGTGTTTCCGGCGATTGGACTCCGTATTGGGAGGACGGAGCCGCCTCCAGTGCACTGGAAACTGCGATGAACCGGGTAAGCTCCGATCGCATCACGCAGGCCGAGGCGTTGTGGGCGCTGCTGAATCCGGCAGGCTATCCCGTGCCGGCATTCACGGATGCCTGGCGCTCCGTCCTCCTCTACTCCGAACACACCTGGGGCGCCTGGTGCAGCGTCACCGAGCCGTTCCGCCGCGAGACTCTCGAGCAGTGGTCCATTAAGAAAGGATATGCCGCCGCCGCCGATATCCAGTCGCGTGATCTCCTATCGCACGCGCTGTCTTTGACGCCCGGCGGAGCGTCCCAGGACGCCATCGATATCTTCAACACCTGCTCGTGGCCGCGGACGGAGCTGGTCATGCTGCCGAAGTATCTCACCATGGGGCGGGACCGGGCCGCCGACGATGCCGGTGCGCCCGTGCCGACGCAGCGGTTGCGCAGCGGCGAACTGGTGCTCTGGGCGCGCGATGTCCCTCCGCTCGCAGCGCGGCGATACCATCTTGTATCCGGATCTCCGAATTCCGAAGGCAAGGTGAAGGCGCAAGGAGCTACCCTCGACAATGGACTCCTCAAAATCCGGCTCGATGAACGGACCGGCGGCATCGTGGAGCTGCGCCTGGCGGGGTTCGACGAGAACCTCGTCGACACCGCCGACGGCCAGGCGCTCAACGAGTATCTCTACTTCACCGGCGACGATGCCACCACGGTGAAACGCAACGGCACGGCAAGAATCCGCGTGCGGGAAACCGGCCCGTTGATTGCCTCACTGCTGGTGCAGTCCGATGCTCCGGGCTGCAGCGCGCTGTCCAGGGAAATCCGGCTGACTGCCGGGCAGGATTACGTGGAGATCATCAACACGCTCGATAAGCAGCGCATCATGGCCGCCGATTATCGCTCCAAGGAAGGAAAGGAAAGCCTCAACTTCGGATTTCCGTTCGCGGTGCCCGGCGGCCAGGTGCGCATCGAAGTCCCCTTCGGGGTAATCCGGCCGGATGCGGATCAGATTCCGAGCGCGTGCAAGAACTGGTTCACCGTCGGCCGCTGGGCGGACATTGCCAACGAGCGCTACGGCATCACCTGGGTAACCCTGGACGCGCCGCTGGTGCAGGTCGGCGGCTTGACCGCGAACCTGCTCAACTCGCAGTCGAACCCGGATGTGTGGCGCAAGCAGGTCGGCCCGACCCAGAAACTCTATTCCTGGGCGATGAACAACCACTGGGGGACAAACTATCGGGCCTATCAGGAAGGGCCTCACGTTTTCCGTTTCCTTCTGCGCCCCCATCGAGGCTACAAATCTGCCGAGGCCTCACGCCTGGCGATAGCGGCCGGCCAGCCGCTTCTCCCTTCGCCGGCCCGCGGGCAGGCGTCCCTTGCAACGCCTCGCCTGAAGCTCGATTCGCCCGATGTCCTGGTAACTGGGCTCAAGCCGAGCGACGACGGCAAGGCAATCATCGTCCGGCTCTGGGGCGCTGCCGGGCGGGAGGTCAAGACGACGATTACCTGGGGGAACCCCATGCCTGCGAGCGTATGGCTCACCAATACCGGTGAAAAACCGATCACGAAACTGAACGGCCCCGTAACTGTCCCCGCGTGGGGTGTGGTGACGGTTCGGGCGGAATTGAGATAATTGCGCCGTGAAATCCCGGTTCAATCTTGGATACCTGCTGTCGATCAGCCTGGTCGCCGCTTTCGGCGGCCTGCTGTTCGGCTACGACACGGCTGTCGTCTCGGGTGCCATCGGCTTTCTATCGAAGCAATTCAACCTGACTGCGGAATTGACCGGTTGGGCGGCATCGAGCATGCTGGTCGGCTGTATGGCCGGCGCGGCACTGGCCGGTCCGCTGGGCGACCGCTTCGGGCGCAAATGCAGCCTGATTCTTTGCGGCGCGCTGTTTGCGCTCTCATCACTCGCCTCCGCGCTGCCGAACTCGCTGGCGGCCTTTGCCTGGGCGCGGTTTTCCGGCGGCGTGGCGATCGGCGCGGCTTCGATGCTTTCTCCGCTCTACATCGCGGAGATGGCACCCGAGAAGATCCGCGGCACCCTGGTCGCGCTCTACCAGCTGGCGATCGTGATCGGCATCTTCGTTGTCTTCTTCGTCAACCTGCAGATTCAGCGCCTCGGCGACGAGGCATGGAACATCACGACCGGCTGGCGCTGGATGTTCGCCTCGCTGATCGCGCCCTCGGTTCTCTTCGTTTTGTTGATGGTCCTGGTTCCCGAAAGCCCGCGCTGGCTGGTGAATAAAGGGCGCCACGAACAGGCCCGCCATATTCTGGAGAGGATCGGCGGCGCGGAGAATGCCGCGCGGGAAATCACGCAGATCGAATCCGCCTTGCGCCAGGAGGAGGGGCGCTGGCGCGAACTCTTCACCACCGGCTACCGGCGCGCGCTCCTGATCGGCTCCGCGCTCGCGGTTCTGGGCCAGTTCAGCGGCATCAATGCGATCATGTATTTTGCCCCGGTGATCTTCACAGCCGCCGGTTCCGACCGGGATTCGGCCTTTCTCCAGACCGTCATCGTCGGCGCGGTGAATCTCGCCTTTACTTTTGTCGCCATCTGGCTCGTAGACAAGGCCGGGCGCAGGCCGCTGTTGATCGCCGGCACCTTCCTGCAGTTTCTCTGCCTGGCTTCGTTCGGTTACATGTCCCGGGGCACATTCGGTGTCGCTGCTCTCTACAGCATCCTCGGCTTTACGGCGGCATTTGCCGTGGCGATGGGGCCGATTCCGTGGATCGTGAATTCGGAGATTTTTCCGACCAAGCTGCGCGGGCGCGCTATGTCTGTCGCCATCTTCTGTCTCTGGGCGGCGGACTGGGTTGTGACCCAAACGTTTCCGATCCTCCACGCGGGCATCGGAAACGCATACACGTTTTATCTATACGCCGCCTTCAGCCTGGTTAGTATGCTGTTCGTGCTGGCATTCGTCCCGGAGACCAAGGGCCGGACACTCGAGGAAATCGAGGCCAGCTGGTGCTCCCGCGCCGCGTAAACGCAGTTCAGGGAAAATACGAACAAGGTAGCCGTCAACATTTTTGTCCGTTTTTTGTTATGATGATATCAAAGTCCATATGAGGTCCGGCTATGATCATCGCGTCCCAGCTGCGGTCCGGAATGGCCATCCAGCATGAAGGTCATCAATATAAAGTCATCAGCAGCGAATACCATCCCGGCCAAGGGAAAATGGGCGGAGTGGCGCATGCAAGACTGCGAAATCTCTCGACGGGTGCGTATCGAGAGATCAACTTCAGGGCTGAATTGAAGCTCGAGGAGCTTTCGGTCGAAAAACAAAACCTGGAGTTTCTTTATTCGGACGGCGACCAGTCCTACTTCATGAATCCGACAACTTTCGAACAGGTTGCCATCCCCGACTCCCTCATCGGTCCGCAAGCTAAGTTCCTGCAGCCCCAGCTCCAGCTTCCCATCGAGTTCATTGCAGGTCAACCGGTCAGTGTCGGATTTCCGGATATTATCGAGATTCGCATTGCAGAGACAGCGCCGCCTTTGCATGGCCAGCAGGACAACACATGGAAGAGCGCCCGACTGGAGAACGACCTCGAGATCAACGTCCCGCAATTCATCAAGACCGGCGACGTGATTCGCATCGATGTGCAGAATCTCAAATACGTCGACCGCGCCAGAAGTGCCGGTCGATAGAGGAAACGTGGCATTGCATTTATTGCTTGCCATCGGGAAAGGACATCCCATAGCCTTGTCCGCAGCAAATGATTGATTTGGGAGAGGCGAAGCATCGCATGGATAAGATATTGGCTCAGAGGGTCGTGGGCGTCTCGGGGGTCACACGGCGCACAGCTCTTTTCGTTCTCATCATCCTCCTTGCGGCTGGGACTGCTCTCGCGCAGTTCACGCCCTTCGAGGCGGCGATCGCGAAATTCGACGCAGAAGTTGCCGCCGGAGTGGCTGCAGACGCCGCCGGTTGCGTTTCCGTTGCTGTGTTCATCGGCGACAAGATTATCTGGTCAAAGAGCTACGGTTGGGCCGACATCGAGAAACGAATTGCCGCCACACCCGACACGATCGGGCGCATCGGATCGATAACGAAATCCTTCACCGCCGTAACGCTGATGCAAATCGCGGAGCGAGGCATCCTGGAAATCGATGAACCGGTTGCCAAATACTTTGCCGAGATCAAAGGACTGGCCAATCCGCCGCCCAACCTGCAGCCGATTACCTTCCGCATGCTCGCGAGCCACACCGCAGGGCTGATCCGCGAACCTCAACTTCCGGGAGCTGCCTCCGGCTCCATCTATCTCTGGGAAGACAAGATCCTTGAGTCAATTCCAAAGACCTCCTTCGGCACTCCCCCGATGACCGAATATTCGTATTCAAACATTGGATTCGGGATCCTCGGCCTGGCCATTTCCAGGGCTGCGAAAGTGCCTTACATGGAGCTCGTGACCGAACAGATACTTAAACCTCTCGGGATGGGCAGCAGCACCTTCATTCTGAACAAACCGGAATTGTGGGCACGTATGTCGGTCGGATACACCAGGGAACGCGAAACGGGCAAAGTCAGCGCCGAAGCTGCCACAAAAGAGCACTTTGGCCGCGGGTATAAAGTGCCGAACGGCGGCCTCTATTCCACGGTGGGTGATCTGGCAAGATTTGCCGCGGCGATGATGGGCGAAACTCCTGTGCAGATCCTTTCCGCGGAAAGCCGCAGAATAATGCTGACGCCCCAGGCTCCGGCCAAAACTTACGGCCTCGGATTTACGCTGCGCGAATCGCCAGGGCTCAAGATCGCAGGGCACGGCGGATCGGTAGCCGGATACAATGCCGATCTCGCTGTTGAACTGAACAGCAAGATCGGCATCGCTGTGCTTCGAACCACCACATTCAATCCGCCGACGGCCAGGCTTCTTGAACAGTTGGCGGCAACCGTCTTAAAGTAAGCAGGTTAGAGACCGAAGGACGCTATTTCACGTTCGCGCCTGCGAGCAGCGCAATGGCTGCCAGCGTCGTTTGCGCGGCGTTCAGGCCGAGACGGAAATCCTTATCGGAAAAGGTGGAAAATACGTCGATCGGCTGGTGCCAGGTAGGGTCCCAACCGCTTCCCACCTGGCTCTGCCTTTCGGCCTCGCGCAGACTGATGGATGCAACGAGATCCTGGAACGCCGCCGAGTCGGTGTTGCTCATGCGGTTGCCGACGACTGCGGGGTAGTCCGTCGCGTAACGGTCGTTTGCAGCCTTGAACCGCCAGGCAAATTCCTGCGACTGGGCCGCCATCTGCGAATTGGCGGCGAACTCGATGTTCACGTCAGCCTCGGGTCGCTGTTCGGCCGGGAGCTTGCCGTCCGGACCGGGCATCCCGTGGTCGTACAACATCATGTCGTGCTGAACCATGCCGAGCCACTTCGGTTCCGGGTACTTGCCCGAATTGGGGGGATCATCCTTGCCCTGCAGCGCGGCGCGCTGCGCGACGTAAGCCCGCGCGCCGTTGAGGCCCGTCTCCTCATTATTCCAGAGAATGAACCGGATCGACCGGTCGGTCTTGACGTCCGGAGAGCTGAAGATGCGCGCCAGCTCCATCACCAGCGCCACGCCCGACGCGTCGTCGTTAGCGCCTTCACTGTAGCCCAGTCCGTCCATATGGGCAGCGACGATGTACATCTCTTCCGGGTGGATTGAGCCGATTTTCGTGCAATAAACCTCTTCGCGCGGTCCCGGAGTCGAAACTTGCATATTGAGCTCGCGGAGCTTTAGATCGGGCTGCTTGAGAGGATCGCTATTCACGCCGGTGGGCCCGCGGTTACCCTTGACGGGATTCGCGCTCCCACGGCCGCGTCCCTGTGCTGCCGCCGCCTGAGTGCCGGTCGCTCCTGCTCCACCCCGGCCGGCGCCTCCTGCCGCAGCAACGGCATCACCCCGGCCGCCTCCAGCGGCGGCTCCGGTGCCACCCCGGCCCGCGCCAGTTGCTGCCCCGGCGCCCCCCGCCCCGCCGGTCCGCGCAGCGGGAGCGTATTCGTAGTTGATTCGCCCGACGTCGGAGTATCCATAACTCTTCAGTTGGGCCTCAATCCAGTCGTTCGCGGCCCGATTCCGGTCTGTGCCCTGGCGCCGATCGCCAAACTGGGTCAGGCCCTTAATGGTGGCTTTGTACTTCTCGAGGTCGAGTCGGCCGACCAGCGTCCGAACCGGGTCAACCTCGGCACTGGCGGCGCCGGCCTGTGCCGGCGCACCTGCTTGTGCCTGGAACGCTGCGGGGCGGGCCACGCCCTGGATGGTCAACATCCAGGCAATCAACACCCCGAGAACTGCCCATCTCCTTCGCATCACAAATCCTCCAATCCAGTGAAAAGGGGCCTTAAATCGAAGCAAGGAGGATCCGCGCCGAACACAACGCATGGCTCGGCCGGAGGATCGCCTCGGTCGCCATCATTAACCCTTGAGCCGCACGGGACAGGCAATCCATTACAACGAACACCAGCAAACGCCGGGCAGCGCGTCGCTACCCTGCCCTCTGAGGCTCCTCCCCGCAATACTTCGACTGCCAAATCCTGATCCGCCCGGCGTTGGTGTTCGGACATCCTTAGTCTAACATCATGTAGCTACCAGAATATCCGGTAAATGAATAGCCATTTCCGCTTGTCGGTCGGGGGGGTGAGCGAGACAATTGCCTGCGGTATGGGAACCGCTGAGATACCCGCGGGGCTCCGGCTGGGCGACAATCCGAAATCGAGCGTATCTTTTCGATTGTTTGCGGTAATCATACGCGTGGCATGCGACAGCACAGATAATGGCTGACCTATCATCCGGGAGAGGACAGAGCCGTGGGCTGGACGAACGAGGGCAAACAGGTGCTCTTCAGTTCGGCGCGTGAGAGCTATGCCAACATCTTCCTGCGGCTCTACACCGTGAGCATCGAGGGCGGATTCCCCTCCCCGTTGCCCCTGCCGATGGCCGAGAGCGGCGTGTATTCACCCGACGGATTATCGCTTGCTTACGAACCGCTGACGCAATGGCAGCCCGATTGGAAGCGCTATCGCGGCGGGCAGCAGGACGTGATCTGGATCGCCCGGCTGGCAGACTCCTCCATCGAAAAGCTGCCGCGCGAAAATTCGATCGATAAGAATCCGATGTGGGTGGGCGACAGGATTTTCTTCCTATCCGATCGTAACAGCCCCAGCGGCGCGGTTACCCTCTTCGCTTTCGATACAAAGTCGAAGAAGGTGACGCAGTGCGTGCCGCCCGCCGAACTGGACATCAAATCGGCTTCGGCGGGGCCGGGCGTGATTGCGTTTGAGCGGTTCGGCTCGATTTCGCTGTACGACATCAAGGCGAACAAGGCGCAGCCGGTTTCCATCCGCGTCAGCAATGATATGCTTGCGCTGCGTCCGCGTTTTGAAAAGGTCGGGAACCGCGTCGCCACGTCGCTTTTCACCGACAAGCCGATGGCCGCCGTTTCGCCGACGGGCGCCCGTGCCATCTTTGAAGCGCGCGGCGAGATCATCAGCGTCCCGGCGGAAAAAGGTGATCCGCGCAATCTGACCAACACACCCGGCGTGATGGAACGAGATCCGTCTTGGTCGCCCGACGGCAAATGGATAGCCTATTTCAGCGATGAAGCGGGTGAGTACGAACTCCACCTGCGCGATCAAAAGGGCACGGGCGAGGTCAAAAAGATCAAACCGAGCAATCCGCAGACGTATTATTACGCGCCCACCTGGTCGCCCGACTCCAGGAAGATTGCCTACTTCGACAAGAAGCTGCAGCTCTGGTATGTCGAAGTCGATAAAGGCACGCCGGTCAAGGTGGATGCCAATCCGGTCGGTTTTAACGAAGACGCGATGGCCCCCTCCTCGGCGCCCGACAGCCGCTGGATCGCCTACACCAAACAACTGCCGAATTTGCTGCGCGCCGTCTTTGCCTACTCGCTCGAAACAGGCAAGGCGGAACAGGTCACCGACGGGCTGAGTGACGCGCGTTATCCCGCCTTCGACAGGAGTACCTGCTCGCGGTGAATGGCCGCGAACTCGGTGCGTCCGACAACGTGTACAGCTTCTTCGAGAGCAAGGCGGGCAAACAGGTCGTCATTAAAGTCGGCCCCAATCCTGACGGCACCGGCGCCCGCGAAGTGACCGTCGTCCCGGTGGGAAACGAAGGCGGCCTGCGCAATCTGGATTGGATCGAGAGCAACCGCCGCAAGGTAACGGAACTGAGCGGCGGCAGGCTGGCGTATGTGCATCTGCCCGACACGGCCAACGGCGGCTATATCAATTTTATGCGTTACTACTTTGCGCAAACCGACAAGCAGGGCGCGGTAATTGATGAGCGATTCAACAACGGAGGCTACCTGGCCGATTATGTCGCTGAAACGCTCGCGCGCAAGCACCTGAGCAATGTCTATTTCCGCGAAGGCGGGCAGGATCTTGCCTCGCCGACTGCGGCCATCTACGGGCCGAAGGTCATGCTGGTCAACGAAATGGCCGGATCGGGCGGCGATGCGCTGCCCTGGTATTTCCGCAAACTGAACATCGGGCCCATCATCGGCAAAAAGACCTGCGGAGGGCTGGTAGCTTCATTCCCCATGCCTCGGTTGATGGATGGCGGCCTCGTGCGCGCACCGGACGGGGCCATTTACGGTCTGAACGGGGAATGGGAAGTCGAAAATGTCGGTATCAGTCCCGACATCGAGGTCGAATTCGATCCCGCCCAATGGAGGCAAGGGCACGATCCGCAGCTCGAAAAAGCCGTGGCGCAGCTGCTGGAAGAACTCAAACGCAACCCGCCGCAACCCAGCAAACGCCCGGCGTTTCCGAATTACCGCAAGGCGCCGGCGGCCGGTTCGCGAAAATGAGTCTTGGGTTTTATCGGTCCAACGTAAAAGCCTGAATGACGCGGACAAGCGGCGGGAGGCGCTGGCCCTCGGGGATCTGCCGAGCCTGTGAAAAGGGGACATTCCGCTTTTCCCCGCGTGGCACTCCAACAGCGATAGCAAACTGGAAAAGCAGAATATCCCCTTTTCGCCTCGGGTGCTTCGCCTCTGCATCGGGGTGAGCGACGACAGCAAATTGATGTATGATGGTCCTGCCCTGACGGGGAAAACGGGACGTCGGGGACCGTCGCCGAAAAGAACTTTCAGCCTTCAGCAATCAGCAGTCAGGTTTGTGGGGAGCAAGCTGAAGGCTGAGGGCATGGCCTACCCCGGGGGGATTCCCGGATGGCACAATCCTGCTTTACTTCCGGCTCGTCCGGGTTGGGTATGCCCCATTCGCGACTGTCCGCAAATCATTCGAGGGATGTTACTCGCACATGAGCAAGTCGACTCATTCCCAGGCGAAGAGAGGCTCGATACGGCAGGTCTTCAGGCGAAACTGGCGCGACCTTCGCGTCCTGTCGCGCGCCTTCAGCCGCCCGCTGCTGGTCTTCCTCGCGATCATCGTCGTGTTCGGCGGGGCGTACTTTGTGCTGTCCCGGTTGGCCGGACAGCCGGAACCCAATTCGCCGGTGGAAGCGATGTTCTGGGTGCTGGCGATGATCTTCCTGCAGGCCAACGTGGCTTTCCCCGATCAATGGTACTTACAGATATTTTTCTTCGCGATGCCCGTCGTCGGCCTGGCCTGGTTCAGCGCCGGTGCTGCGAACCTGGGCGTGAAACTGTTCAATCGCTCGGCGCGCGGGCAGGAATGGGAGGTCGCCTTGGCAAGCATGATTTCCGATCACGTCGTCGTCTGCGGCCTGGGCAAGCTGGGCTTTCGGGTGACCAGGCAATTATTGGAGTTCGGGCAGCAGGTCGTGGCGATCGAGCGCGATGCCGACAAGCCGTTTATCGGGCAAGTGCGCGAACTGGATGTGCCGGTCATCATCGGCGATGCGCGGGTACATGACATACTTAGCAAGGCCGGCATCGAGCGGGCGGCGGCCGTCGTATGCTGCACTCAGGACGATCTTGCCAACCTCGACATCGCTCTCGACGCGCAGGAAGCCAATCCGGACATCAAGGTGGTCCTGCGCATGTTTGACGACGACCTGGCGGGGAAAGTCGCAAAAGGCTTCGGCATCCGCACAGCCTTCAGCACATCGGGCCTGGCGGCCCCGGCCTTTGCCGCTGCCGCCACGCGCGCTCACATCGATTACTCCTTTTTCGTCGGCGGCACGCTGCTTCATGTCAGCCAGGTGAGCGTCGATGCCAAGTCGCCATTGGTGGGCCTGACCATGGAAACCGCCGAGCAGAAATACAACATGACCATCGTCATGCACCGGGCAGGCGATCACCTGCATCTGCATCCGCAGCACGACGAAATCATTCACGCCAACGATATCCTGGTCGTGTTCGCCACGCTGGACTCGCTGGGCCTGATAAGCCCGAACAATCAAAACCCCTCACCGCCCGCGGGCCGCGATCAGGTGCGCTGACACGTCTTCCAGAAAAATGGTAAAGTAAGTATGGAGGATCTTTCAATGAAATCGAGATGGCAGTTGGTGTGGGCTATTATGGCGTTGGCTCCAGTAACCGCTACGCTGTTTGCCCAGGATGTCGTCAGCTACAAGGACCTCAAGGGCATTCAGTTTCGCGAATACCAGATGGTGATGACCATTGATTCGTTCGACTGTGAGGCCATCATCGGCAAAAAGTGCCGCATGACGTTGACGGTCGTGAACAAAGGGGACAAGCCGGAGCCTTTTAACGGTACGCTGTTCTCCATCGACAATACCAAAGGCACCACGTATCGGGCTGTGCCCGTGGAAGGACAGTCAGCCGTGACGCTCAAGAAGGAACTCAAGCCGGGTGATGTGGAGCAGTTCACCATCGTGTTTGACGGACGAATCCAGTTTGATCGACGCAATCCCGTGCGCCTTCAATACGGCAATGTCACCAAGGTCAAAATCATCGACCGCTGAAGGAGAAGAGAGGACTCCGACCGGAAATGGTTCGCGCTCTTGAAGGAGATCCTGAAACACTGACTCGTTCTACCTACACGCAGATCCTTTGTACTTTGTACGAAGGAAAGGAATTTCACCTCCGAAACGCAGCGCGGCCCGATGGCCGGGACCAAATGCCTGAACCACGAAAAACACGAAATTGAATTTTCGTGTTTTTCGTGTATTTCGTGGTTTTGTATATTTTGCGAAACGGGTCTGTTCCCTCGTGTCGTCCTAGCCAAGGCCGGCCAGGACCGCGCTGATGAGGGGTAGAAACCGAGGCACCACGATAGCCGCCACGGCCAACACGGCGGCCCACCCGATGAAGTCGAGAAATTCCGGGACCAGGGAAGGCCCGCGCTCGGGGAGTTCCCTTGCGATGCGTGCATGCACGGCTGCTTCCAGCCCCGGCGGCGCGGAGATGCCGGCGAAGGCCGTCTCGAACGTCGCCTCGACATGGGCCAACTCATCAAGCAACGCGCGGCACGCCTCACAGTGCGCTGCGTGACCGCGGCCGCGATCGCTCAGCAGATCTTCCATTTCCGGGCAAGCCATTATGCTTCCCCTTTCCGGACGCGCTCGCAGGCCAGTTCCTCCGCCAGGCTCTTCCGTGCGCGGAACAGGTACGTCTTTACCGTCCCCAGCGGCAGGTCGAGCATGCGCGCCACCTCATCATACGACTTCTCCTGCATATAGAATAGAGCCACCACCTGCCGGTACTTGGCCGGCAGCCGGTTGAGCAACTCCGCCGCCTCTGGAAATTCAGCGGCCGCCCATTCGGCAGCTGCCTTCCGCTCCGCCTGGCGGCGCGGCGCCGGCTCGTCGAGAGAGACCGGCCGCAGATCCCGTCGCCTCAGGACCGTCAGGCAAGCGTTCCGGGTAATGGCGTAGATCCAGGTGGAGACCGACGACTCGGCGCGGAATCCCGGCAATCCCTTCCACACCCTTACCAGCACATCCTGGGCGGTCTCCTCGGCGGCGCCGCGCTCGCCCAACATCGAAAAGGCGAGGCGGAAGATCTTGTCCTGGTATTCCCGGACGATCCGATCGAATTGCTCCGCCATAGTATTATTTTGACTCCATATCGCGGCGCCAAAGTTTCGAAACTTTTGCCTCAGAGCGCCAGTCTCAATCATCAGGAGGAACGCATTATGAGATCAGAGGCAGTCTTACTGTTTATTTTTGTTTTGATTGCCATCCTCGTGGTGATCGTTGTGGCATTGTACCTGCGTCATCGCAACCTGCAGATGTTCCACCAGGAACGCCTGGCGGCGCTTGAAAAGGGGACCGCCGTTCCCATTGGGCACACCCTGGCGCCCTGGTCGCCGCGCGTTTACCTGCTGCGCGGCCTGTTATGGAGTTTTGGTGGTGCGGCCCTGGTCATATCCCTGCTTGGCATCGCTGTTTCGACACGCCGGCCCCTGACTGCCGAGAATACCCTTTATCGCGCACAGTACCTGGCGCAAAGCGCCAAAATCTCCCTCGAGGAAGCAAAACAGATCGTCGAGAAGGACCGGGAAGCGAGGGAGCAGGGCATGCCGTCAAGCGTCGCTTTGTTTGGTCTGATTCCGCTGGCTGTCGGTCTGGCTTACCTGGTCTTCTACTACACCGGCCAATCGCGGCGCGTGGGCTATGTTCCACCTGCTGACCAGCCATAATTCCCGCATGCAGAGTGAGGCATGGTGAGGGCCAAGGAACCGGCACGGCGGTTGTGCCGCACTTGATGACTCCCTAGCCCAAAGGGGTGGATTCATGCTCTGCGCCGCAGGCGCCTTGGAGCACGAACCAAATCCGCCGTTTGGGCACTTGTTGCAGCAACTGAATTTACAGATCTGTCAAAATTCTATTGCGAAAGCCGGCTGCAGAATGTGCCGGCCGAGCCCCCGGAGAATGTGCCGGCCGAGCCCCCGGAGAATGT
>CAYGWQ010000027.1:0-13099 GCA_964353465.1 uncultured Acidobacteriota bacterium
TTTCGGATCCCGGCGCGGCAATAAAGTCGCCGGGCCGCAAGCCTTGATCGGCGATGTCCATGCGGCGCACGGCAATTCCTTTGTCCAGCAGCAGGTTCAGCGCCCGGAAACTGTCATTGAGCCGGCCGCTGAAACTATAACCGGCCGCTCCTTGTGCTACTTTCCCGGCGGGCTGTAAAGGGCCGGTCAGCTTCTGAAGATCCCCTGTCATTGCTTCGTCAACCGGATCTACACGCACACCCATGAACTCGAACATCGTGTCGGTCGCCATGTCATAGGGTCGCATGGGAGAGCCGTCGCGGTTGCGGGTCCAGTCATTATCCGGGTAGAAGGTGCGACCGAGCAGGTAGCGGATCAGGCCCATCTTCGGCTGTGCCAAAGAGACTACGAACGAACCTGCTGGATGGGCCGCGCCGTCCGCGGCGGTGAATTCTTTCGTTGCCCGCATGATTTCAACTCCTTGGACCAGCAGCTTGTTGACCAGTTTGACTGCGGTCAAGGAATCATGCTGGTTTGCCGGGATCACGTAGGCTGCGGGTTTGCCTTGAGCCCCCCGTTCTGTCTGCCTTTTGGCCTTCTGGTAAGCGTTCCACAGTACTGTCTCCTTATTCCGGGCTGCCAGGTCCAAGGTCGCCCAGGCGGAAACTTTCTGCCGCTCGACAATATCCCGGAGCCGCCACCAGCCGCCGGACCAGGGATTGGGGAATATGGTCTGTGCCTCGTAGGTCGGCAGGTTGCGAGCTCCGCCGCGGAGTTGGTCGGGATGAATATACATAGGGCTGGCTAGCCTCGCGCTGGCGGATTCGGTGAGCATCCCGGCGATATTATGGAAAGGGGTGATCCAGTGGAATCCGAAATGTCCCCACCCTGAATACTGCGCCATGTTGATGACGCCCGACAAACCGGCCTCCTCTTCTTTGTAAGCGATGTGAGCCCCATACCAGCTCATCTCACGCCAGACGAGGGGGTCTGCGAGGGGACGGATGGGCTCGGCGTAAGGTGGGACGTAGATCCTTGCGCCGTTGCTGCCCATGTGGTGGTGGTCGACATACGCCTGGGGTACGCTCCAGTCCTTGAACATGATCTTCGCCAGGTACTGGGACTCAACCAGGTTTGTTTGGAAGGCATCGCGGTTGTTGTCGTGACCGGCATACTTGTGGTAGAGGTACGGGAGGTTCGTCCCTTCGTAATCCGTGCCCAGAGTTTTCTGGTACCAATCGTAGACCATGATGGCGCCGTCCGGATTGAACGACGGCACCAGGAGAAAAACCACGTTGTCGAGGATCTGTTGCGTCTCCTCGTCTTTCCGGGTGAGAAGTTCATAGGCGAGCTCCGGCGCCATCTGGGTGCCGCCGATCTCCGTGGCGTGCAAACTCATCGACTGGCAGACAACAGCTCTGCCCTCGGCGATCAGGCTTTGTACTTCCTGTTCCTTTAGGCCTCGGGGATCGCTGATTTTTGCATTCACCTCTCTTAGCCGGTCCAGATTGGCAAGATTACCGGGGGCGGAGATAATCACGAGGAGGAAGGGATTATTCATGGTCGTCGGCCCCATGTCCACCACCTTGAGTTTGCCTCCGCCTTCCTTCTCCAACAGCCTGTAATACTCGACTATCCTGTCCCACCTGGCCATCTTCCTGTCACTGCCGAGCTGGAAGCCGAAAAATCTCTCGGGAGACGTGATCTGGCTCTGGGCTCCGGCGATCCGGAATAGGAACCCCGAACCGACGAGAACCAACGTCACGAGGATTGCAAGTGTCTGGGCGAATCTGATTTTTCCTCTCATCGGACCCTCCATTTCGATAGCGTTCTTGGTTGGCGAACAGCTCTCTTCTCCTTTGCAGCATGTGGCTTGTCTTTGGTTCGCTTCTCGCCCGCAGAAGGCGGTTCTATCCCATACGTCGTCACAGCCTGAAAATGCTATCCTAGCACTTCAGCACACGTTTGCTGGAATGGTTTGCGCAGCTAGCCTTCATTCAAAAATTTCGTGTATTTCGTATATTTCGTGGTTTCAAAAGCGGTTCGGGCGCAAAAATTACAAACGCCGGGTCTTGCCCGATTGGGTTGTGCAACGTAGAATTTAGCTGCGCAGGATGGAATTTAGGGGTTTGTGGTAGGGTGTTGCGAAAAAGGGCATTCCCTGTTTTTTGGAACGGCGGGATGCCCTTTTTTCTGTTCACGGGTCTTGCCGGACACGGCCCGGCAAAACGGGTGCGTCATTCCTCAGGAATATTCGAACGCCAGAGTGTTCGCGGTACAGCCGGTAATGCCTGGCAACCAATCCCCCCCAGCCGGGCTGATTCACCATCTTCAGGTTCCGGAACGAGTCGATGATGACAGTGGGCGGCGCCCTGTCCAGCGCTTCAAGTGTCCGCCGTTCATCATCCCCGTAGGGCGGCTCCGCGGGATCCGTGATGTCGAACGTGGAAAAGGCTGTTGCCATGCGCCGGCCGCTCAGGAAGTACAACTCGGGATTCGGGCCAAACACGAATATGCGCTCTTCGGGCTGTGTCAGAGCCTGAATCTCGCTGGTGATAACCTTCAGATTTCGATCAATCACGCACATGTCCCAAAGTTTCACCTGCCGATGTGCTCCGGCATCGAAGAAATAGTAGTAGTGTGCAAAGGTGCGGGCCTGGAACCAGAGGAACGGCAGCAGCAATGCCGCCAGGCTGAGGGTCAGCGCGACTTTGGACCTTATCCGGCGCGTCGCTTGCGTCATGTGATCCAAACCCACCGCCGCCAGGAGCGATAGTGGTGGAAATACCTGGATGTAATAGTTGGCGTAGAACCGGCGGCCCATGGAAACGCCGAGAAATGCGGCTGCCAGCCAGGCCACCAACAGCCGGTATGCAATCCGGTTGGCATCGCCTCCTTTCCGGCCTTGCCAGATCAGAATCCAGGCCCACAGATAGATCAGCCCGAAGGCGAAAGGCTGCCGCGCCAGGTTTCGAAGGAACGCAGCCCATTCGATTTGGGTCACGTAGTGCATGCGCGACAGCACACTCTGGTCCCACCATGGATGCAGGATGCCGCCGGCAACAAGGCCGAAAACGAGGAGGCCAGTTCCAAACAAGCATCCGGATCCGAGCCACACCGATGCTCTGGCTTTCTGCGCTGGATGCAGCCCCGGTACGAACAAGGGGAACAACGCAAACATCAGGATCTCAGGCGCTGCTGCCGGTTTGGCAAAGACGGCGCCGCAGGATAGCAGCCCTGCCCCGAAAAAGAAGCCCGGGCGGCGGTTCTCCAATGCGCGGAGGAAAAAATAGACGGCCCCCGAGGTGAATACCACCATCAGCTGTTCAGGGGTAAATCCGATGATGCGGGGAATGTAAAAATTGGTGCCGGCGACAGCAAACGCCAAGGCCGAAAGTCCACCCACCCGGGCAGAAAAAAAGTGTGTGCCGATCCGGTACAGGAGCCATGATTCCAGGAGTGCCAGGAGCAGGGAACCGAGGTGAAGCGCGATCGAAGTGGGGCCAAGGAGTTGGAACAGCCACTTGCAGAAATAGATGACCAGGGGCTGGTTGTTGCACCAGACATCCCGGTATAGGACACTGCCGCGCAGCAATTCCGCCGCTACGCTGGCGAAAAACCCTTCATCGATGAAAACCAGCGAGTGTTGATAATAAGGGGCGCGCAGCAGGATCGAGGCCGCGAAGCTCAGGCCCAATAAGCCGTATGCCTGTTCGGAGGACCTCCACGCGGATTGCTGTTCCACCGATCTCCTTTTCCATCCGGCATGCAGGAGGCGGCTCAGGAATCCTCCGGCATTAAAGCTCTTCCCAGTTGGAGACCTCGGGATTCCGGTCTTGAGCCAGGGCCGCGTTGCGGTGAGGGATGATAATGAGGGCTGGTTGGGAGATGGCAGGCTCAGGCAGAGGGAAAACCCGCCTCACATCCCCGTATTTTTTCTTTAATTCTGCGTAATCGCCATAATCCAGCGCCCGGTTGGGGCAAGCGGCCACGCACGCC
Source organism: uncultured Acidobacteriota bacterium (assembly GCA_964353465.1). Lineage (GTDB taxonomy): Bacteria > Acidobacteriota > UBA6911 > UBA6911 > UBA6911 > JAFNAG01. The sequence goes on from CAYGWQ010000027.1 coordinate 3,979, forward strand.
GGCGGCAGTCCCATGTCGATGTAATCGACGCAGAAGTGGCACTTGGTTATGGTGTGTGTGACAGCGTCGAAACAGATCACATCGTATGGACACGCATGCTCGCACGCGCGGCACCGGTTGCAGAGGCTGTCGTCGATCAAAACGATGCCGTCCTCTCTCTGCCAGATGGCATGCGACGAACAGGGGATCGAACACACGGGATTCATGCAGTGGTTGCAGGAGATGGACAGGTTATACGCAGCCACCGTGGAGGTCCAGGCAGCCTCGCTTTTCTGCCAGCTTCCCGCCGTGACTTCGTAGACCTTCCTCCAGTGGATCCCCACGGGGATGTCGTGTTTATCCTTGCAGGCCACTTGGCAGGTCTTGCACCCCGAACAGGCATCGGAATTGACCACGAATGCGTATTGCGTTACCAAAGTTCGATCCTCATATTTCTTGGATCCTACAATATTCAGGTAACGGCAAAAAATCAAATCCTATAGCTTGGCTGGCTGCGAATGTAGGCCGCGGTCGTCGAGACCGTCTCAAGATTCGAGCGTCCTGGAGGGACGCCTAGAGAGTAGCCGGGGGCGAGCCGCAAAGCGGCGCTGCCCCTGGTCCCGGCGCGCAGTGTGCATGAGCCCTGAAGGAGTGACCGAAATGATGGCGTTTCAATGTTTTCTGTCGCCCCTTCAGGGCTTTGTTTTGCTGTTGCCTCTTCCGGGGGCTTGCGCCCCCGGCTATTATCTTGCGCCGCTTCGCGGCTTAGTCAGACTTTTATCGTCGCATTGCATCGGTGTGCCGGATTTTTGAGACAGTCTCGCCGGACGGGGTTGGGGGTATTAATTCCTACCCAGCGCCGGCCGGCAATGCCTGCTGAAGTCCGAAGCCCGGCCGGGTCTACCCGGAAAGCGGCCGTCGATCAAACGTCTTGCTTGCCCGAAAAGCAATCTTAGGATAAAAAGGTCACACCAATGGCGAAACACGGGACTGTCTTCATTGCGTGACTTTTCGTGATCCTTCTTATCCTTAGTGCCTTTTTTTAGGTTGGAGGAAACAGTAATGACGATGAGCAAACTTCAATGCCTACGCAGCAAGCGATATTATGCGCCACGCGTAGTATGGACTCTGTCCGTACTGGCCCTGCTCCTGTTGAGCACTGCGCCGGCGCAACAGACTGTAAAGCGGCCTTTGACTCACAATGACTATGACAGCTGGCGCTCGATCCAGGGCCAACAGCTCTCGGACGACGGCAAGCTGCTGGCCTACGCGCTGATCCCCCAGGATGGCGACGGGGAGATCGTTGTGCGCAATCTCGCCACCGCAGCGGAGTGGCGGCAGAACCGCGGCAGCCGTCAGGAAACCGGAACCGAAGAACCCAGCGAAACTACGCCTGCTCCTGCGCCCGGCGTCGGCCGTGGCGGCGGCGGGGGCCGCGGCGGCGGTGGTGGAATGCTCAATATTACCCCCGACAGCCGCTGGCTCATTTTCCAGATTGCGCCAACCAGGGCAGACAACGAAAAGGCGCGCAAAGAAAAAAGGCGGCCCGATGAGATGCCTAGGAATGCGCTCGGCGTCATGGACCTGACAACGGGTGAAGTCACGCGCATCGAGCGCGTGCGCAATTTCCAGGTCCCGGAGGATGGCGCCGGGTTCATTGCCTATCAGCTCGAGCCTAAAACGCCGGAGCGCAAAGCCGATCCCGCTGCCGCAACGGAGCAAACGCAGCGGCCGGCCGCCCCTGCCGGAGGCCGGGGCGCAGCCGCAGGCGGCCAGCGGAGACCGGAATATGGCAGCGACCTGGTCCTGCGCAACATGAGTAACAAGAGCGAGCGAGTCTTTGCGGACGTGTCCGATTATTCCCTGACGAGAGACGCGAAGGGCCTCGTCTATACCGTTTCGTCCCGAAAGGAAGATGCCAACGGGGTCTATGCCTTCGAGCCCGGCACGACGACCGATCCCAAGCCCTTGCTCACCGGAAAAGGAAAGTACACCCGGCTCACCTGGGATGAAAAACAGACTCAGCTTGCCTTCCTCGGTGACCGGGATGATGCCGCTGCCAAGCAACCCAGGGTCAAGATCTATCACTGGGCGCGCACCAGCCCCGCCGCCGTCGAACTGATCTCAACAGCGACTCCCGGCTTCCGGCAGGGCTTTGTCATCAGCGAACAGGGCGGAATCAGCTTCACAGCCGATGGCAGCCGCATTTTTTTCAGCACTGCACCCCCGCCGGAACCGCCGCCTGATCCCGATGCACCGGCCATTCCTGACGACGAAAAGGTGAACCTGGATTTATGGCATTGGAAGGATGATTTCATCCAACCCATGCAGAAAGTGCGTGCCAACCAGACCCGGAACCGTTCCTATCGAGCGGTCATGCACCTTAAAGAGAAGAAACTGGTGCAACTGGCGGACGAGGCCATGGAGGGCATCAACCCAACCCGCGACGGCCGCTATGCTCTGGGCACCGACGATCGTCCCTATCGGATGCTGGTCGGCTATGACACCAACTACTCGGATTACTTCCTGGTCAATACGCTCGACGGCAGCAGGAAACCGTTGCGACAAAAGATGTCGGGCGGTCTGAGCTGGTCTCCGACTGGAAAGTACGTGCTGTTCTTCGATTCCAAAGACTGGAACACCATTTCGATTCCGGACGGCAAGACCGTTAACCTGACCAAAAACCTTAACGTTAAATTCTGGAACGAGGAAAACGACTCGCCGGGCCCGCCGGGAAGCTTCAACAACGCAGGCTGGACCAAGGACGAGAAATTCGTGTTGCTCTATGACCGATACGACATCTGGCAGGTTGCCGCAGACGGCAGCAGCGCGAAGAACTTGACAGATGGGGTGGGCCGCAAGGAAAAGCTCATTTTCCGCTATGTCCGCTTCGACGAGGATGCGACGGACCGGTCGATCGACCCTGCCAAGCCACTCCTGCTCAGTGCGGATAACGAGTGGACCCGGGACACCGGGTACTATCGCGACCGCATCGACGGCGGCATGCCGGAAAAACTGATGATGGCCGCGAAAGCCTTCAGCGGTCCGACAAAGGCTAAGAATGCGGACGTGGTCATGCTTACGGGGCAGACCTTCAACGAATTTCCCGACCTGCTCATTACCGACTCCAGCTTCAAGGAGCTGAAGAAGGTAACGAACGCCAATCCTCAGAAATCCGGCTTCATCTGGGGCACCTCCGAACTGATCCGTTTCAAGAACACAGACGGCGTTCCCCTGAGCGCCATTCTGACGAAGTCGGAGAACTTCGATCCGGGCAAGAAATATCCCATGATGGTGTACATCTACGAGAGGCTGTCGCAGGGATTAAACCGCTTTGTCAATCCGGCGCCGGGCGGATCGATCAATGTCTCCTTTTACGTAAGCAACGGTTATCTTGTGCTCCAACCCGACATCATCTACACGATCGGCTACCCCGGGCAGAGCGCAATGAAGTGCGTGCTGCCGGCGATCCAGGAAGTCGTGGACAAAGGTTTCGTCGATGAACAGGCGATCGGCATCCAGGGGCACAGCTGGGGTGGTTACCAGATCGCATACATGATCACTCAGACCAACCGCTTCAGGGCCGTGGAAGCCGGCGCACCGGTTTCGAATATGACGAGCGCCTACAGCGGGATCCGCTGGGGGACCGGCCTGCCGCGCCAGTTCCAGTACGAGCATACCCAGAGCCGGATCGGCGGTACTCTCTGGGAATACCCGATGCGCTTTTTGGAGAATTCACCTGTTTTCCGGGCGGATCGTGTACAAACCCCTCTCCTGATGCTGCACAACGACAATGATGATGCGGTGCCGTGGTATCAGGGTATTGAGTACTACCTTGCGCTGCGCAGGCTGGGCAAGGAGGTCTACATGTGCACCTACAATGGTGAACCTCACGGCATCCGCAGGCGGGCGAATCAGAAGGATTTCACGCGCCGCATGCAGGAGTTCTTCGACTACCACCTGAAGGGTGCGCCCATGCCGGAGTGGATGGCAAAAGGTATCCCATTCGTGGATAAAGAGAAGGAGAAAGAAAAATATCGAGCGGTGACAACTGAGCCGGTGAAGAAGGATCAGTAACCGGCTTCTGTAACGGAACGCCTTTCGTGCCCTCGCGGCAAAGCCCCGGAGGGGCCGAGAGACAGTAGCCGGGGGCGCAAGCCCCCGGATAGGATATTGTATTTATGGAGTCCCGGCGGGGGCGAAAGACATTTGTTCGCAACATTTTCCTATCGCCCCTCCAGAGCTTCGCGCCGCTTTCCGATCCAACCCCGAGCTTGCACCCGGGGCTATTCTCTTTCCGCCCCTCCGGGGCTTGCGTAGGGCGGAGCGAATTGCACGGCAGGAAAAACCGAGTCTCGACTTGCTTCAGGGCCGGCCCCGGGATTTCGCTTTCCCGACGGCCTTCCTCGTGCCGGAGGGATTTATGTTCTGCAGCTACTGTGGTGTTCCAAATCCGCATGACGCCCGTTTCTGCACCTCCTGCGGCAGATCACTTGCCGTAACTCCTGCCGCAACGGGCGGCGGCGAATCCTCCGCATCTCCTGCCTCGGCGCAGGGTCCGCATGTCATCGACCCCGCACTCACCGAGATGGGGCTGCAGATCAATACCCTCCTCACAGAGCGCTATCGCATCCGCCGGGAACTCGGCATGGGTGGCATGGGTAGGGTCTATCTGGCTGAAGATGAAACGCTGGGGACTGTGGTGGCCATCAAGGTCCTGCGTGACCTCCTGAGCCGTGATCCCGGGTCCGTTCAGCGCCTGAAAAAAGAAGCGAAATTGGCGATGCAGCTCTCCCACCCCAACATAGTGCGGGTACACAACTATCACGAATCCGAATTTATCAAGTTCCTCGTTATGGAGTATGTCGAAGGTGAAACCCTGGCTCACCGGCTCGCGCGCGAGGACTGCCTGCAGGAAGCGGAGGCACGCCGCCTTGCCATCGCCATCTGCAGTGGTTTGGAACACGCCCATGAGAAACGGATTATCCATCGCGACTTGAAGCCCGGCAACATCCTTCTCGGCCAGGATGGGTCCATCAAGATCGCGGATTTTGGCATTGCCCGCGTGTGCCGCGATTCCATGTCCCGGCTGACATCGCAATTGGACTCCGGAACGTTGATCTACATGTCGCCCGAACAGCTCATGGGGGAAAGCTCCGAGCTCAGCGATCTGTACTCCATGGGCGCCATTCTCTACGAATTGCTCTCGGGCGAGGTCCCGTTTCATTCGGGAGATATTCAGGCGCAGATCCGGGAAAAATCCCCGAGGCCGCTCCCCAATGTATCCGCCGGAATGAATAATACTATCCTGAAGTGCCTCGTGAAAATGCCGCAATGTAGGTATGCATCCGTGCGTGAACTGCGGGAGGTTCTACTGGGGGAATCCGGCTGTGGTCAGGGTGCGATCCGTGTTACCGGTCATGAAACTGAAGTGCACGATCCAGAATCACTCCTCACGCGGACCTCTCCATCTCCACCGGAGAACCCGCCTTCCGCGATGCAACAACTTCAGAGTCCAATGGCTCGGGCGTCTGCCGCGGAGGCGCGCGGTAGGATGGAGCCGCCTCCGGAAGCAGAGCGCAGCATTGCGGCCCAGTCGAAGGGTGGCCATATTCTCAAATCGGCGGTGCGCGGCGCCATCGGATTTGGCCTGGGAGGCGCCCCAGCGGCGCTCTGTTGGGTGCTGTACTCGTATCGCGTTCTGAAGGATGCGGGTATCCTCTTTGTACTGGCATTGGTTTCCTATGCGGCTTGGGGGTGGATCGGAGGGCGGATCCTGCAATTGGATCGGAGCGTTCTCCGCCGGTTTGTCCTGGCTTTCCTCGTGCCCGGCGTGCTGTTTGCGGCAGTCTCCTTACCGGTAAGGGAGGACGAACTTGTGTTTGTTGCGCTCATCGTCGGCCTGCTGATCGCGGGGGCCTTGAGCGCGGCATCCGTCAACAAGAGCTGGCACTGGATTGCAGCCGGCAGCCTGGCTTTTGGCATTCTGCCTGTTCTTTACCTGGCGCTATATGATATGTGCCTCAAATGGCTGAATCTGTATGATTTCTCGGCATTTGCCGCCCCCGTGATGGGAGCCGTCATTTCTGGGTTCCTGTTTGGCGGTGCCCTCAATCTTTGGGGAAATCCGCGGATCACGGCGACGGCATCCGATGATCAGCGCGACCGGTGAAGGCTTCTCACGCTGCCCCTTCAATACAAAATCCTATCCGGGGGCTTGCGCCCATAAGTGTTAACGTAAGCCCTTTCCCTCACGTGGACGTGGCCTTGGACCTGGACGTAGACTTGAGCCATGATGCCCGACGAGAACTTTCGCAGGCTCGCCCTTTGGCAGGCTGCCGTCTGTTTCTTGCCGCTTGCAGCTGCCATTGCCTTTACCGCCGAGCCACGCGCTTTGGATGACCCACTCCGCCGTGCATCACATGCCATTAAGGATGCTCTCGAAAATGTATCGAGTACAAGAACGTCCCTGTCCAAGTCCAAGTCCAGGTCCAAGTCCACGTCCACGTGGTGTTAGTGGCGTAAGGTAACACCTATGGGCTTGCGCCCCCGGATGCTGCCTCTCGGCCCCTCAGGGGCTGTGCCGCGAGAGCCCAAACGGCATTTCGCGACAGAAACTAGGAAAGGTTCTTCTTAAGGAATGCTATCGTGCGGCTCCATGCAAGGGTTGCGGCTTCCTTGCTGTAGCGCGCGGCGTTGGTATCGTTGTTGAAGGCGTGGTTGGCGCCCTCGTACATGTACAGCTCATAGGGTTTGTTGTTTGCTTTGAGCGCGGCCTCAAAGGCTTCGATCCCGGCATTAATGCGCGTATCGAGTGAAGCATAATGCAGCAGGAGCGGCGCCGAGATCTTGGGCACTTCAGCGGCGGGGAGCTGGCTGCCATAATAGGGAACTCCCGCATTGAGCGATGTGCCGGCTGCAGCCAGCCGGTTCACATAGCCGCCGCCCCAGCAGAAGCCAATGGCGCCGACCTTGCCCGTCGACTCCGGGTGGCGCGCCAGGAACGGCACGGCGGCAGCAAGGCGCGCGACGGTCTCTTCAGCGACCAAAGTCCCAAACATACCGCTGACTTTGCTCTCGTCCGCAGGGGTGCCGCCCAACGGGGACAGCATGTCGGGCGCGAACGCCAGAAAGCCTTCGAGCGCCATGCGCCGCGCGACGTCCTGAATGTGCGCATTGAGCCCGCGATTCTCATGGATTACAATTACTGCCGGCCTTTTCTGGCCGCCTTTCAGGCGGGCCAGGTAGCCGCTAATCTTGGTGCCGCCGGCATCGTACTCCACGCGTGCAGTGACCAGACGGTCGTCGTTTTCCGCAACAATCTGGGCCTGGGCGTAGTTGTTCTCGAGAATGGGCATGAGCGCGAGCGCTGCCGCTGTGCTGCCGGCGATTTGCGCCAGACGTTCAAGAAAATAGCGGCGGCTCATGCCTCCCTGGGTGAATTCGTCGTAGAGTTCTAGGATATTCTGGTCCAAGATGGTCCTCCCTTTTTTGGCTATCCTACCGCGAATCAGTCCATACCCAAAATGCAAACCGCATTGAAACTACAATGGTCGGGGCCAAGCTTTTTGGAGTTGTCATCAAGGGGCCAAGGGTTCAAGGGTTCAAGGGACCTCCTTGCGGCAGTAAGTTTCAGCAGTGCGTTGAGCACAGCATCGGCCCAGCGAAAAGTCGGAAGGATGCTGGATGTCCTCATGGGAAGCCTCAAGGACAAGATCTGCCCTCAGCAGCCCAGATCTTGGATCCCCCCCTTTGCCCCTTGACCCCTTTGCCCCTCTGCCCCTAAAGTTGGCAAGGAAAGCTAGCTGAGTTCTGAGGATAGGAGGCAGTCGTGGCGGCAGCCGGTCGTGAATTCCAGATATTTGCGAAACCAGCGGGTCCGCTCTGCAATCTGGACTGCCGCTATTGTTACTATCTGCAAAAGGAGACGCTCTATCCGGAAGCCGGGTCGTTCCGCATGGCCGAGGACCTCCTGGAGGAGTACATCGTCCAGCATATCCATGCATCCCCCGGCCCCGAAATCAGTTTTTCCTGGCATGGCGGCGAACCCACCCTCCTCGGTCTGGACTACTTTCACCGGATCGTTGCCATGCAGCGCAAACACCAACCTGCTGGCCGGCGGATCCGCAACGGCATGCAAACCAACGGCGTCCTCCTTGATGAGGAGTGGTGCCGTTTTCTCTCGACAGAAGGCTTCGGTGTCGGCCTCAGTCTGGACGGCCCCCAGGAAATGCATGACCGGTATCGAGTGACCAAGGGCCGGAAGCCGACGCACAAACAGACGCTGCGTGGATTCAAGCTCTTGCTGAGATATGGAATACCCTGCGATCTTCTCTGTGTGGTGAACGATTACAATGTCCAATACCCCACGCGGGTGTATCGGTATTTCAAAGAGATCGGCGGCCAATACCTGGGATTTCTTCCCGCCGTTGAGCTGAAGCCGGATGCGGAGGGCGCTGTGAGCCCTCAAACCGTGCCGGCGGAGGCCTATGGCGCATTTCTCTGCGCGATTTTTGACGAGTGGGTGCGGGAGGACATCGGGCGGATCAGGGTGCAGATGTTTGAGGAAGCAGGCCGGCCTGCTCGAGGGGAGGAGCATTCCCTCTGCATTTTTCGGGAAACCTGCGGAGACATCCCGGTTGTCGAGCACAACGGAGATTTCTATTCCTGTGATCACTATGTTGACGCACAGCATCGCCTGGGGAACATCCGGGAGACGCCGCTTGTGGAACTCATCGAAGGCCCTGCCCAGAAGGCCTTCGGACAGGCCAAGTGGGATAGCCTGCCGCGCTATTGTCTGGAGTGCGACGTCCGGCCCATGTGCAATGGCGGGTGCCCCAAGGATCGATTCTTGAAAACTCCGGATGGCGAAGCCGGCTTGAATTACCTGTGTGCAGGCTTCAAGCGGTTTTTTACGCACAGCCTGCCGGCACTGGTGAGACTGGCGTCCCTCAGACCCGGCAGCGGTCACGAGACGCTGGCGTTACCTTTGGCGCCTGCGAAGACGTCCAGGGAGTACCTGCACGCGGGTCGCAACGATCCATGTCCATGCGGCAGCGGCAAAAAATACAAAAAATGCTGCCTTGGGAAATGACCCTGCCGAGCAGCCGGCCCGTGGGACACCAGAGCGCGCTGCGCTGTC
>CAYGWQ010000027.1:13109-28817 GCA_964353465.1 uncultured Acidobacteriota bacterium
GGTACACTGAAGTCACCTGGTAGGAGGCGGAGCATGTTGGTATTGATCGTGCATTTCAGCGTGAAACAAGGCGAGGAGGAGCATGCCAAGGAATGGATGCGCAAGATGCAGCTGCACACGCGACGTGAGCCCGGCTGCCGGCTGTATGTCGGCCACCAGTCCACCGAGGATCCGCGGCGCTTTTGCTTCTACGAGCAGTACGACGATCAGGCAGCACTGGACGCGCATCGCGCTGCTCCCTACTTCGCCCAGTTCGTCACCAACGGGCTGGCGAAGCTGATCGAGGGCATAACTCAGGAGCTATTGGTACCCGTGGAATAGAATGAAATAGTGGCAAAAGGGTAAGAGGGCAGCCGGGAAGGAGGTCATATGGCAGCTGAGTCACCCCCTCGTCTGCCATGCAGCCTGCACATTCCCGACTGCCCCCACCTTCATATCGACCTTGCCCCGCCGATTCATAAGAAAGAACTCGATGCCAAAATCGTATCCGGCAACTCGCGGCCTTTCGTTGGCGGCAGAGAATCACCTTGGATCCGCCAATGAAAGGGAATGGGTCTGACTTATGGCTGCTCTTGTATGGATTGTGAGACCGGCCGCGGGGGGGGGAGCCGAAAACGAGCGCAAAATCCTTCTGGTAATCTTCTGAGTGCGAGAGCTGTGCTGAGCCGTTCTCTGAGAGCTGGGAGTCAGACTACAGCATGTCAGGCGAGGTGGTCTACGACTGCCCTCGCAGCAGAAAAGTGAATTATCGGCTGCTGAATTGGGGTTTGCGAGGGCAGCAGCAACCAAAGAATCTGCCAAAATATATTGTGTTTGGCAACAAGCGCCGATAGACTGCATGATACTTCTTGAGGGGGCAGTTAACATGAGAGTCTGCATTCAGGCTCAGTTCCGACTTTTTGGCGAAATTAAGCGTCGCGGCAAGTGGTATGTAGCCTATTGCCCGCCGTTAGATCTTTCGACGCAGGCAAAGAGCTTCGAAGAGGCTAAGAGCAATCTTATCGAGGCCTCGCAGTTATTCCTCATGAGCTGCCTTGAACGCGGCACTCTCGATCGGGCTTTAAAGGAGCTTGGATTTGTCCCCTTGCATGTTAAGAAGTTGCAGCCCTGCGGCAGCATGCCTGCCGGTGCCTTCGAATTTCCGGTTCCTATCCCATTCCGCTTTGAAAAACACGTGCAATGTCGCGCCTGAGGCCCCTCAGCTGGCAAAAGCTGATCTGTGTCTTTGAACAGCTTGGCTACCGAAGAGCGGGCCAAAAAGGCAGTCACATAAAACTCGAAAAACCGGGCGTGGCACGTCCACTGATTGTCCCGCGATACGACGAGATTGATCGAGACATTATCATGAACCTCATCCGAACGGCAGGCATTACCCGGGAAGCATTTTTTTCTTTGCTCGATAACTGTTAGGAAGCGACAAACCCATCTTCGAGATCCGCAACCCAGGCGCAACCAGTCAGAGTGAGATTCTGACAAATTGCGCCTTGGGTTGCGAGCCTCTAATCTGAATTGAATCGCCCTTGCACAGCAATGGCTCCGATCAGGAATCAAACGTTATCGGTTTTACGGATTGTGCCGAACCGGACGCGCATTTGCTTGAGGAGTTCCTCGAGTTCCTTTTGAGCCCCTTTTTGGTTCTCGCCGCTGTCAGGATCATCGCTCAAGATGCCATCCAGGTGCCGCTATATGACGTCCTCGTTGCCGATGCGTATCTGATAATCAGACAAGCGGAAAGTTTCGCTTATCGCCTTTCCTCCTTTCCTTTCGTCGTCGGCTTGCGCAACATGACCAGTTCCTCGTCCATCCCATGACGAAGAATATCAAGTCTGGATGACACAGCCACGAGGCTCGCGGCGTGTATCGGCTTAATATGGAACGGGAAAAAGCTGGGGCTATCGATCAGATCTTTCAGCGGGGCCGAGCCGTTGGCGCGGGCATGGAGGGATGCTTCGGCCAGCCAGGCGATCAGTCGGGAATCATCAACGGCCAGCGTCGTCCCGGCGATATAGATTCCCTTTGTGCCGGTCTTCTGAAGCACGCCCCAGTCCAGGTACGAACGCAGCACGCGGCGGGCTGCTCGGGAAACGGTCTCCCGCTCGCCATACTGCTCGCGAATTCGCCGCTGGACATGGGCCGCGGCAGCGCAACCTTGAAGACTCAAGAGCCGACCCACTTGCACCGCCACGCCCGACCAAAACGGATAGACGGCTATCACCATGCCCCAATGGATGGCCAGATGATCGCGTCGAGGAACACGCTTGAGCAGTTCCAGGCCTTCGACGCGCAGCAACTCAAGTTCGCTCGGAACCGTCAGCCACGTCTTCAGGAGAATCGTGATTATCTTCTCGCGATTGCCGCGCTCTGCCTGGCCGCCTACGGATACCATGTCCTTCAGAAGCTCTTGCAAGGCATCGTTGACCGCAACCTTGTCGTTCCCAGCCAGAACCAGGTTGGTTGTCTGCTCAAGCCATTCCAGACGCACGCGCTGACTGAATCCGATCTGGTCTGTCCGTCTGGTCATTCGCCCCTCCTCTCGATTTGAACCAGAGGGACGATGAGTTCCTCGACTGAAATGCCGCCATGGCTCACGGTGCGCTGCTTTTCTTGGATAAAGGCCTGCCGAGCAGGAGCCAGGAGAGCGAGGTAGTCCTCCGGGAGACCAACGGGGCCCCATTCCAGCGCGGCTGGAAAGCGTTCCTTCACCCTATTGCGAAGGGTCGCGTCAGGATAAACGCGGACGCGCTCACCGCGTAGGTCCGCCACAGCCCCTTCCGCCGGACGGCCGCAACCTTCCGCCTCAACATTGCCATGGTCAGAAGTCAGATAGACACGGAAGCCCCGGTCCAGAAGCAGATCGAGGAGTGTATTCAGGTACGGCTGTTTGGCCCACTGGCACACCTGGTTGTGCATCCCGGCGGTGCCCAGTTCCATCCCGTGCATGATGTTGTCGACCTTGTCCACGACCAGCCCGGCGACCCTTGCCTTGGGATGAGAAAGTGCTTCGGAAACCCCCTCCAAACTGCCGTCACCCAGTCCCTTGATGTACACCACCTGGTTTTGCGTGAAGCCCTGATCCGCCCAAAACTGCGCCCATAGTGCAGGCTCCTTGTCCGTGGTCTGGATGCTGTTCGGGAAAAAGATGGGAGCCTTGCCGGCGAAGGCAGCCTGGCGCGAAACGGATGTGAGTGAAGGAATCCAGGCGAAGACCGCCTGCTCCCGGAATCGGAAACCGGGCTTCCTTGAGGCGAGCGCACTACGGACCACCAGCCACTGGTCCATGGCAAGGCCATCCACCACGATCAGTGCGATCTTCGCGTTGCGGTCTTCTCCCACCTGACGGGCAAGAAACCGCGGGAGGTGATGCAGCATGACCGGAGGCACTGGCGGCAAGTTGACAAGCCCGGCGTAGCGCTTGAAGAGCCAGGCTGCAAAAGAGGCGTCCACCTGGGCCTGCAGGCTCTTGGCGTGCTCGTTCGTTTTCCCGAGGACGGCATCAGGTTGCTCGTTCATGAGCAGAACCAGCTCTGCCCATCCACGGGCAAAGCGGAACCAGTCCGTGTGCTTTGCGTCCTCGGCCGGAATGGACGCCTGCAGGCTGTCGATGAGCTTGCCCAGGCGACGAGACCTGTCCTCGATTGGGGCGGTTCGTACGCCAATGCTTACCCAGGTCTTGGACAGGGTGTCTGCATTCTCGTGTGGCACGGAGTGCAGCAACCCCTCGACGAACAGGTTATCGATGTAGACCCGGATGTCATGATGTTCGAAGGGCAGATCGACAGGTCCCTCAATGGCCAAGCCGTAGGGCTTCTCGTCCTCACGAACACTGGATGCCCCTTTGGCCGCCTCCCGGTCGAGGAAGATCGGCCAGCGCTCCTGGAGGAATGCGAAGAATGCCTCCAGGTCCGTAACCAGCGTCTCAAGCGGCCAGTCGTCGAAGACGTTGCTCTGACGCAGGAGCTGGATGAACCGTTCGTCGAGATCAGTCGGGATTCGCTGGCCGCGGTAATGTCGGCGCAGCAGCACCCGCAAGAGGTCCGATGGCTGCTTGATCAGCTCGGGTGCGATTTCAAAGACGTGTCGGAGGACGAATTCCTTGGTGGCGTTGTCTCCCAACTGGCCGGGCGCGTGTCGCTTCTGTGCCTCGTACAAGGCATCGAGGTCTCCCCGGTCCAGAGCGGTCACGACCGGGTAGCTGAGGTTTGGGAAGATGTCCCCGAGATTGAAGGAGAGCCTGCGGCCAGCCTGGAGGAGATCGTAGGGCAGCCCACTGAGGTCGCTGGCTTGGGAGCGCAATACGACGACAAGGTCCGTGTGCTCGCCCCGATCCCAGCGGGAGCGAAACTTCGATTCGTAGGCGTAGCGGAAAGCGATTGAGTCATCGAAGGGGATCAATTCGAATCCCCGCTCGCGGATGCCTTCGAGAATGCCTTCCTCAAGAAGGAGTCCGTCCGGGTCGGCCACAAGCGTGAGTCGTGCGACCTTAGGGGTGAACTCCTTCAGGATTTGATCGCGCCAAGAACTCAAGACGCATCTCCTCCATTTGCATAGGCACAAAAGTGCGAATAGCGACACTTGTCACAAGCTGGCTGCGTGGGTCTGCATACGGTGCGTCCGAGCTCCCAGAGAACAAGATCGAAGATACCCGGATAGTCCGGGTGAAGCTCTCGCGCACGAAAGATCAAATAATCGACAGAGCTATTTTGGGGAACAAACCCCATTCGGGCAAATACTCGTGTGACCTGAACATCTACGGATATGTCGATCGAGTAGCGGTCGCTGACTTCGACGCGAAAATCTCGCACAAGGATATTGGCCGCCATGGTGGCTATTTTCTGGCCCACACCGCGGAACTCGAGAAAACGGCGCACGATCGTTGCGCTCGACGGTCTGCCTGTCCAGATCGCCCCAGCATTGCCGCAGAATTCGTTTCTTATGCGATGGATTGCGGCAAGTAGGTTCTTTGACATTTCGTTCGGGAAACGGTGCAGAGGCGTCGGTTGAAGCATCGCCTCCTCAAGCTTTCCTGGCGACGATTCTCCAAGTGTGGCCAAATTGGCGAAATCGAAAAGGCCGAGGCGCTGTTTTAGTTCATAAGGTATCTGCCACGCCTTCTCAGCCTTCATCTGCCGATCCATAACGCATGCAAAAACGAATGCATGAGGATGGCCGTCAATATCATTCAGCAGGATGTCAGCCTCTTGTACTCCGGTAAATTTGATAAAGCCAGGGGGCGCCGCGAGCCTCTCGTAACCTTCTCTAACCAATTGATTCGCAAGACGGTTCAGGCTTTGCAGCTTCAACATGTGCTACTCTCCACCCGAATCACGAGCAGCGGCACCATCTCGGGATAGGCATGGGCCTTCTGGTCGAGCTGCTCCTGGAAGGTCCGCTCCTCCTGCGCGAGGATGTTCAGACGATAGTTGCGGACCTGGGGCAGACCGATCCGCTCGACGGTCTTGCGGCGCGTGGCAAAGGCGTAGTTGGCCTTCTCGCGCTCGCGTGCGATGCGGCCCCGGTGTTCCTGTACGAGCGCTTCGTAGATGTGCTTCCCGTGTTCCTCGGCGGCGTTCTGCAGCTTTGCGAAGATGGATTGGGAGACCCCGGCGTCAAGAATGGACCGGACCTGCGTGCTTTCCGCGAGAAGTTGGTCCCACACGTGCCTGGCCGTTGGCATGTAGACTATGCCGTTGTCGGCCAGGAAGAGAGGCATGATCTTTCGACGATTCCACTCGATGGTGGCAATCGCGATTCGCCACAAGGACCAGACGCCCTGAACTTCCTCGGAGAGACCTGGGATCGACACGATTGGGACCGGCTGGCCGGGCGGGAAACGAGGAAGCCGCATGGCCAGGCCGCGGACTTTTGGCTCTTCCAGGGTGAGGTGCCGGGCGGCCGGAAGCCTCTCAGCCTCCTTGGTCGTGAAGACCACGTTCTCCCAAGTTTCGCCATCGGGCCAGGTGAGGTTCCAGCTCTGGCTTCTCCTCTCTGCCTTGCCGCCATGCGCCTTCAAGTAGCTCACGGTCATGCGCTCGACCCAATGGGGCAAGGGGTGGGTCAGCAGCCGCTGGGCTTCGCCAGGCTCCAGATCCTCGGTCGTGCCGAGCACGGATGCGGTCGTGCGCGCCTCGCGGGCCTGCTCCTGCAGGCGGGCCACTACGCTCTCCACGGAGTCCTCCACCTTTTCGGGGTTGAGGATAGCTTCGACATACATTTCGTCGAACATCCGGCCGGCCTGGGCTGAGTCGAGGACGTCGCCGGTTTTGTCGATGCCGAACTCCTCGAAGATGATGGCGAGTTTCTGCTCCAATACCTCCCGGACCCGGTGCTCGACCGAGCCCTCGAAGACGAAGTTGACCGCGCGAACCGCATGGGCCTGGCCGATACGATCCACCCGGCCGATCCGCTGTTCGAGACGCATCGGATTCCAGGGGATGTCGTAGTTGATCACCACATGACAGAACTGGAGGTTCAAGCCCTCCCCGCCGGCGTCGGTGGAGATAAGAATGCGGGCATCTTTGGCGAATGCCTCCTGAACCCGCTTGCGCTCTTCCATGTCCATGGAGCCGTTCAGGCAGGCAACCGAGAACCCGCGCTCAGTCAGAAATCGCCGCAGCATCTCCTGGGTGGGCAGGAACTCGGTGAACACCAGTGCCTTGAGCTCCGGGTCGCCCTCTTCGGACTGGAGGCGGTAGAGCCAGTCGAGCAGTGCCTCGGCCTTGGCATCCGGTCCGATCTGCTCGCAGCGGGCCGCGGCATCCAAGAGCAGCTTGACCTCGGCGCGCTCGTTCTTGAGCGCCTTGAGGCGGGTGTGAAGCAGCACGTCGATCTGCTCCTGGCCATCCAGGTCTGCCCATTCCTCCTCGGAGGCGAGCGGGAACAGGGTCAGTTGCTCCTGGGGTGCGGCGAGCGCTTCGAGCCGCCTTTCGAGCGTGGTGCGGATGGCGCTCGTGCTGGAGACCACCAGGCGCTGCATCAGGATCATCAGAAAGCCGATGTAGCTCCGCTTCTCCCGCCTGGCCAGGTTGTAGCCTTCGCGGACATACTCGGTGACCGCTTCGTAGAGGAGCTGCTGATTGCGGTGACGCTCTTCCCAGGCGACCGGCATAAGCTGCGTCCGCCGGGGCTTGAACAGCGGCTTCCCATCGGCATCGATGGCGCGGCGCTTCTCTGTACGGATGACATGCGGCTGGACTCGTTCGCGGGTGACGCTGCCGATGTCCGGGAACTCCTGAGCGTCGATCAGGGACACCAGCCGGTGAAAGGCGTCGGTCTTGCCCTGGTGCGGGGTGGCCGAAAGCAGCAGGAAATAAGGCGCGGCCTCGGAGAGTCCCTGGCCCAGCTTAAAGCGGGCCACCTGGTCGGTGCTGCCGCCAAGGCGGTGCGCTTCGTCCACGATTACCAGGTCCCAGCTGGCGGAGATCAGGTCCTCGAACCGTTCGCGGTTGTGCTCGCCCACCTGGGCCGCGGTCCATCCACGGCGCTTGTCCAAGGGCTTGACCGAATCCATCGGCACGACAACCTGTGAAAACATCTGCCAGGCGTTGGCCGGGAAAATCTCCGGGATATGATTACTCTTCTCGTCGTTTCCCGGTCCCGCTGCCGGGGCGATCCGCTTCAACGTCTTGATGTCCTCGGGAAGCACGAGCTGGAAGTTTTCGCCGAAGTGGAAGCGCATCTCGCTGACCCATTGGCTCACCAGACCCTTCGGGGCGATGACCAATGTGCGCTTGACCAGCCCGCGGAGCTTGAGCTCCCGCATGATGAGCCCGGCCTCAATGGTCTTGCCCAAGCCGACCTCGTCCGCCAGGAGATAGCGCACCCGCTCGTTGGCGATGGCGCGGGATAAAGCACGGATCTGGTGCGGCAGCGGGATGACGGAGGACTCGATGGGCGCGAGCAGGACATCCTGGGTCAGGGCATCGGCTACCCGTGCGGCAGCAGCGACGTAGGCGATATCGTCCGGCGAGCCGTTGCCTGCGCTCTCCAGGGACTTGAGCCTTAAAGTCGGGATCCGGACCACGGAGTCGCGGCCAGGCAGCCAGACCCGGCAGGTCGTCTCCCCCCAGAGCGTCTGGGCTTCGATGACCTGACAAAGCTGCCCGTGGTCCGGGCTGTAGTACCAGCTATTTGCATCAATCCGCATCTACTCGTTCGGCTCCCGCGGCATAAATGGTAAGCAGCAGCTCTGAATCATCGATAAGTCGATAAATGGGTTCCTTGCCAGAAAGCTTTTTGCTCTCGCGCAGGATGATCGGAACGCCATCCCCTCGCTTTTCCATATAGAAACCTCGCCCTACATTGCCAACCGTTTCCGCAACTGGGGTTTCCGCAAGCAGACTTGTGATCAGTTCATTCCGCGTAGCCTGGCGTAAGGCGATGCTTTCAATGGTGACTGTATTCGGAAGGGCTCCCGGCGAGTAAAGTTCAAGCCGGTCGTCGAACAAGAAGAACCGGATCTTCGACCCGAAGATAGAGTAGTCGCGGTGAGCTACGGCATTGACAACCGCTTCGAAGACTGCTCGTTCGCTGAACTGCGGCACTTCAACTCGATGTGGCGCTTTCACGGCTGAGATTTTCTGATTTCTTTTGAGAAAGGCCATCGCTTGATCAATCTGTTGATTCAAAGGGCCATGAATCTTCTGGGCGTCCACTTGGTAATTGGAATCCTGCTTCGTCCCACGATAACGTACCGCTTCGATGTACGCATTGGGCAGAAAACGCTCCGGATGCTCGCAGCAGAGTAAGACACCGGCAACCGATGCGCGCACAGATCCGTTTTCTTCCTTTGACAAAAGGATTCGCTTCAGGAGGACAATCTCTGCAGCCTCATCAGATCGAGTTGTATAGTTGCTCCACAGCTTCTTCGATAAATCGTTTATGCTCGATTGAGGTACCGGCTGTTCCTCGAATCGAATCAGCCGGGCCTGGCTTCGTTGTTGGAACAAACGTGCTAGGTAGTCGGACGGCATTTCTCGTTTTGAGCTGCCTTGCCGATGGAAGTACCCCCCGGGACTTTTGTGGACGAAAAGGCTGCGCGGTATTTCTACCTTGAGCACAGGCTGAAGAGTCCCAGTGCTGTCAGGCAGTTGCATTCGAAAGGAACGAAAAAGAACCGGTGGCTTAACGCTCTCGTTGCAAATTTCGTACACATAGCGTTCCACAGATTCGAGTCGATCCAATGGGATCCCTTCAATGTCGCGAGACTTGTCGTCGACGCCCATCACGAGAACTCCATCATGCGTATTGGCTATGGCCGCGATTTCGTTGGCTAGGTCGTCTCGCTTGGGCTCGGAAACGCGATCCTCTTTGAATCGAACACTCTTCAGTTCTAGTGAAGTATCCTCTCCAAGATGTATCTTACGCAGTAATTCTTCCGGGCTGTCAAACATGGCGCCCCTCCAATGCGATGCGGCGATATCGCTGTTCGAAAGCTTCGCGTCCACCTTCCATGACGGCGCATATCGTGTTGCGGACTGCGCGTTCTTGCAGGCAACCCGAACATTCCCGCTGTGTTTCACCGCCATGTGCAGCCAATCCCACCACCAGCTCGGCATCGCCGTTGACCACGATATTGGCGTTGTGGGTAACTACGAGCACTTGCCTGCGCTGCTTGATATTGCGCAATTGCGTAACGATCAGCTCGTAGACGAGATGGTTGTCCAGGTCGTCCTCCGGCTGGTCAAGGACGATAGGCTGCTCCCCGTATGAAAGAAGGAAGGCAAGCAGCGCTGCCGTCTTCTGGCCCGGTGAGCCTTCTTGAATAGAACGGAATTGGTTCCCGTCTGCGGTTGTGCTGTATTCCACTTTGAGGGAGTCCTCGGGAAACCAGAGATCGAGGCGATCAAAGGCCTCGGGCGCGAGCTTTGCAAGATGTGTAGCGAACCGACGATCCCCCAATTCAATGCCATCCAGGTTGCCGGATGCAATCGTCCGTACTCTTTGTTTCAGGTCTTTTAGTCGTTTTTCTACCTTCTCTTGGCTGCACTCACCGGAATAGAGCCTTCCTAACAATCCTTCCCCGTTAGCGGGACCAATGTCCTTTTCAAAACCTCCGGTCTCGCGCTGAATGAGGCTTCTGAATTCGGCCTCCACCGTATCCCACGCCCCATAAGGGACAACTTCGATACGGACATAAGAATTGTTCTGGAGCACCTTCTGGAGAAACGCTGTCCTTCGCTTTGTCAAATCACGCCGGATTTCAAGTAGGCGGCCCAGGCACTCTTCAGATTCTTTCCTTACCGATTCCAGCTGATTCCTCTTTGAACTTATCTCTTTGAGCCGAGCTTCCAGCATCTGTCTGCGCTGCACCAATTCACCGTAGGCCGATGGATCGCCTGCTCCCTCATTCTGGAGCCTTTCGAGGAGGTCCTTGTACTGATTGATCGCCGAATCCACCGCCCGCTTCCAATCGGATTGGTCGCGCTCCGACTTCCAGCTTGATGCAGCCTCATCGAGCTTTTCCGCCAACTGCTTCAGGTTGTTGCCTATCTGTTCGACACGCATTCGGAAGGATGCGACCTTTGCGAGCAAATCCTTATCTTCCGAAGCCTCGGGAGTAAAAACGGAAGCCTCAAGGGAATCGGGAATGATTTCATCCGCAACGGCGCGCACGCGCTCGCCGGCATCGGCCCAGGTCTTTTCCCATTCTTCCACATTCCGTTGTTGCCGCAGACGCTTTTGGTATTCCTTGAGCACATTCGCGTGACCGGCCTGCTCGAACACGGCAAGCTTTCGCCCGACGTCTTCCATCTCTCCGCGAAGTCTCGGCTCATCGGCCAACCCCGATTCGATCTCCCTGGCCTTGGCCCGAAGGGAAAGAAACTTCGTCTCCTCCGCTTTCCATTTCTCTTCCCAGGAGCGTCGATCCACTTCCTGGGCATCGTCCACAATGCCAAGGAGAGCGAGCGGCGCTTTGGCCAGCTCAAAGATTTGCTTTTGGCTGTAGATGCGCGCGGGAAAGCGCTGCGCTACATCACCTTGTTCCGGCTTCCATGATCCATCATCATTTTCAACTTGGATGGGCTCGGCATCGCCGCGCTGACTCCACTGTACCTTATAACGTGCACCGTTCTTTCGATAGACGATCGTGAAGTGTGAATTCTCGGTAAGAAGGCCGTCATCGTCTCGCGATGCATAGGTCTTGAAATATTTTGAAAAGTCGCCCTGCAGTGTCTGAGGTAATTCCTCATCCCGCCGAAGGGCAAGGCGTAGGAACTCCACGATGGTGGACTTTCCGGTTCCCCGACCGCCGATGACGGCGTTGAGCCAGGGATTCAGTTCAAGCCGAAAAGCTTGTGCGCGCCCCATATACCGTGCCTGGCTCACCTCAATGGATTCGATTACAAGCGACGCGTGCTGGTTTGGATTATCGGTCGTTTGGTCTGACCGCTTGACTGAAAGCAGCCCGTCCATAAGCGCCAACTGCAGACCTTCAAGGCAGGGCGTCCCCATCTTAATCCACGTAAAGTGGCTTCCCGCGTATCTTTGCCCTGGATCACCCGAGGGATGGTGAGCGTCCGACCCAAGGACCTCCGTCCACGCGGGCTTTTTATCGCTGTAGACCTGTGGCCTCGCGGCAAATGGATCAACCACTTCCATGGCGAAAACCTGTTCGCAATTCAGATTCTGACTCAGCGTTGGCCCCGTCACCTTTAAGAGGCCGCTTGCGCCATCGACATGGGAAGGAATCGCAATCCCCCCGATCCGCGCGATTTCAGACAGCACTTCCGCGAACGACTTGGACGTGACGTCGTCACTCGATCCCTTCGTTCCGGAGAATCCGACGGCGCCTAGAAGCGAGCCAATGTCCGTTGTGGATTTGTCACACCCCAGAATTGCCAAGAGGTGTACACCACCGTTGACCGAAATTTCCACGCCGGGGAAGAGATAAACCGGCCGGTAGCCTTTCGGTTGTTCCCGTTCCATCTCGGCGAGAGCACTCTTGAGTTCATCAATCCATGCGCCGCTGTTGTGGTCTGTGATCGCGACGCAATCAATGCCGGCGCGCATGTAGTCAAAGAGCCACTCTTTCGGCTTTCGGGTCTTCAGTGCAGCCTGATCAGTGCCCTTCCCGTAGTCATCGGAGGCGGGAGTGTGCGTGTGAAAATCGAACTTCCACCACCGCGATCCGTTCCATTTCCAGTCTGTCATGCATCACCTCCCATTCTTGTCACCGCCTGGTCGTACCACATGATGAGCTTCGGGTCTTCCTGTAGGACGTTTTCGGGATAGATTTCTCGCGTCAGCTTCCGAGCCTTCTGCCAGGCAACCAAATCCTCAAATCTCTCGATCTTTGCCACACTCACCCCATACCCCGATCCCACTCGTCCCTCAGTCCTCATCCCTCAGTCCTGTTCAAGGCCTCTTCCAAATCAAAGAAGTGGCCCGTCTTGAGTGCTCGGTAACGCTCCGGGTGGCAGGTCAGTATCAGGATCTGAAGATCCTGGGCGGCCTCTTCCAACACATTCATGACGCGCGCCAGGCGGCTGGCATCGCTCGCGGTCAGGACGTCATCAAGCACCACGAGCTGGCGTTCGTCCTTGCGAAGCGCATGGGCCAAAGCCAGGCGTGTCGCCAGGTACAACTGCTCCTGCTCTCCGCCGGAGAGATTGTCCAAAGGCACGCTCTCTGTAGCCGTCTCCGGGTGAATCGCCGAAGGTTCGAAGCTCTCGCTGATCTGGATGCGCCCGAGCCGGGGGCTGGCAATGCGTTGAAATGTGCGGGTGGCTGCAAGTTCCACTGGCCCGGTCACGGCTGCTACTGCTTCCGCTCGACAGGCCGCAACCGTGTCACGGAGCAGCCGCACCGCGTCGACGCGGAGCTGTTCGGCCTTCACATCCTGCTTCAGTTGGGCAAGGCGCTCCTCCGCAATAGCTAGTGCGCTGTAGGGACCTTGCGCAGCCAGACCCTCCAATTTGGATTCTTCCCGAATTTCCTGTTCCCGTGCGGTGGTTGCGGCATCCTCAACGGCTTTGCGTTGGATTTTCAGACCCTCCAATGCGGCCTCCGGGTCGTCCTGAAACTCCGTCAGGCCGTCTTCAATTTCCTTGAGTCGTCCCTTGGATGCCTCCCACGCCATGGCAAGTTGCTGCATTTCCTTTTGTCGCTCGTGTGGCTGCTTTCCATCCTTTGTGAGATCCGCATATTGGGACTCGAGTGAGGCGCACAGTTTACGGGATTCTATAAGACGACTTGTGGCTACCTCTTCCTGCCCCGCCGCAGCAGTCAGGGCCGACTGCGCAACCTCCCACGCTGATTCTGCGCTTTCGACCATGGAAATGAACGATTCCTTCACTTCCTGGGCCTGTGCTTTGAGAGCGGGTGCATCCGGAGGTGATTGCCCCCATTCCGGGTTTTGTTCGAGAATCCTGCTCAAGGCGGCTTCTTGCGCGCCTTGATCCTGGACGATCTCTTCCAGCGCCCGATCCGACAAGAGGGTGGCAAGTTTTGTTTCCGACTCGGCAACACCTTCGTCCAGGACCTTTGCCTTATCAGACAGAGCCTCCAACGCTTCGGGATCGGATGTACCATAGGGTGCGGTCAGCTCAGCCAACTTCCTCTCGGCCTTCGCGTTAGCCTCACGGTGCTCTTCGATGGATCCGGTCGGCCCCCATGCGCGCAGGCGAGCGACTCCGGCAATCTCGACGACTACCTCTGGCGAACCCTGAACCAGTGTTGGTGTCCCCTCACCAAGGGTTCGTGGGCCGATGCGTTCTCCGGCCACAACATCAAGAATTCCATCGCTTTCGGGAACGATTTCCAGGGATATAAGTGAAGCCTCAATCTTGGCCTGGGCGTCATCGCGATCCTTGGTCAGCTTTCGGATCGTACGCAGTGTTTTCGTATCGGGCGCGATGAGAGCAGTGCGTTCCTTCTTCCTGGAGGCATGAGTGGTTTCAATCTCCTGGACCTTGGCTATCAGGGCACGCAGATCTGACAAGTTTTTCATGGACTCGGTGAACTTGCGCGCGGCTTCGGCCAGTTGGTCCGCTTGTTCCACGGATCGACGCCCCTTTCGAGAGTCCTCCAATGAGGCCTTCTTGCGCGCGACGTCTTTCTCTCGCTCCTGTTTTTCCCGCACTCGAAGCGGCACTTCTTCCTCGAGGCTGGAAATGGTCTTGCGAGCTTCACTGAGTTTTGTTCCCGTAGTCGTGATGATTTCGATTCGCTGTTTGATTTCGCTGTATTGCGCTTCAGCAGTTTTAAGCTGTTCCGCCCGTTGTTTTTTTTCGGAGGAAAGGGACCGGTACGCGCCAGCTTGTTCTTCGGCTTTCTTTATCGCCTTGATGAGCTCTTCCGCGTCATGCCGGGCTTGCGCGCGGCGAGCCCGAAAATCCTCAACTCGCCGGACAGATTCCTCATAAGCCAGGTATGAGTCTTGTGCCTTGCGATGGACTCCGGTGGCTTCTTCCAGTTGCTCCTGCAGCCGGGTCAGCAGCGGAGCATCCTTGCCGGCCTTTAACTTGCCTTTCGGGCTGAAAAACTCCAGGTATCTTGTCTCGATCTTTCCCTCCAACGGCCCGGTGCCCGCGCCGATCTGCACGGACAGCATGGATCGAATATCGGTTACTAGATCACCCGAGAGACGCGCCAGTACGAGGTTGCCTTGGGACGCCCAGAGAATCTGGGCCAATCCCCAGTTTTCCTGCCTGGCAAGGCCGCGGCCGGGCGGATTCTGCGTAAAGAGGGCGCGTGTTTGATCATCAGCGGCTATGCCTTCGGCCAAGCGTCTGTATCTGCCGTCCTCCATTCGCTCAAGCAGCGCGCTTGGGTCATCGAGAAACTGCTTGGAGATGCGGTATTCCACACCGCCATGAGCGAAATCAACCGTTACCTTGGGAGAAAGAGTTCGGCCCCAGGGGCGCAGCATCTCGACATCTCTGCCGGTTACCTTATGGCCGTCAAGGAGCGCGCGGTGAAATGCCTCAAATAGGGTCGACTTTCCCGATCCGTTAGGGGCATGGACGATGTTAAGTCCTTCATCGAATGCCCCCAACTCGATTGGATTGAGGAAGCATCGCCAGTCCGCCACACGAATGCGTCGCAGGATCATTGGGCAGCCTCCCCGGCAAGCGAATAAAGTTCCATAAGAGCTCGTGAAGCGCTTCCCGAAGATTCCCCGCCGGCAGACGCCATTTGGCGAATGCGACCGGCGGCTTGTCGCACCACGCCGGGAGGAAGGCTTGAGAGCCAGGAATCATCTTCCGGCGATGGCCGCAGCTGCGAAGCATCCATACGGCCAGAGAGGAAGCGGGAAGCCAAGATATCCTCGAGGTGCGCGAGTTCCGCCCGATCATCCGCGGTTAAAATGCCGTAAAGACAGACTTCCACGAGGGTGCTGCCTGAGTCCGACAAAGAATCGACCTGTTCCTTCAAACGCCGCAGATCGCCCGGCTCACGCAACTCCTTCTCGATACTTGTCCATGTGAGTCCGCCTGTGCGTACCGGCGTGATCGAGGGAGGGGCGCCGGCGCCTGGAATATCAACAATGAGCGCGTTGCCGCTGTCGCGCTCGCCAAACTTCGTGGTTTCATGGGTTCCCGAATAGGCCATGCGGACGACTCCGTCGTGATCGGGATAAGCCGCATAGGAGTGCCAGTGTCCCAGTGCGAGGTAGTCCAGGCACGCCCGTTGCGCCGCATCTCGGGGAATCGGATAGTCCGGTTCATCCTGGCGGATGCCCTCCACCGTGCCATGGGCTACTCCGAT
>CAYGWQ010000028.1:0-28597 GCA_964353465.1 uncultured Acidobacteriota bacterium
GAATGCGTTCCCCTCGAGCGATACTCCGGAGATAACGCCGTTGTAGATCACACGCTCCATGACATCGAGATATCGGGCGTCACTGGTGAGGAGGAACATGCGATGGTTCCAAAAGGCGTTGCCGATGGCCGCGCAGGTTTCGTTGTAAGCCGTGGCGTTCGGCAGCTCATAGTTTGCGCCGAATCGTTCCCGGTCGGGCCGCGCGCCGATGCCGCCCGTGAGCGCCATTTTCTTATAGACGACATTTTCCCAGAGCCTCTGGATGGCCCCGAGGTAGCCGGCGTCTCCCGTGAGCGCCGCGACATCGGCCATGCCGGTGTACATGTATGCGGCGCGCACCGCGTGCCCCACCGCCTCGTCCTGTTCCAGCACCGGCTTGGTCGCCTGGATTTGCTCGGCGTCATTGTATATGGCAAAGCGCGACCCGGGCGGATACTGGGTTAGCTTTACGTCTCGGCCGCGCTGGTCGAGGAAGTATTTCGCCAGATTCAGATATTTGTCTTTTCCTGTAATCCGGTAAAGCTTGACCAGTGCCAGCTCGATCTCCTGGTGGCCCGGGAATCCCCGCCTTTTGTCCGGGCCGAAAACGCTTGCCACCAGGTCGGCGTTCTTGATGGCAATGTCGAGCAGAGAGCGCTTCCCGGTAGCCTGGAAATGGGCCACGGCAGCCTCGTAAAGATGGCCCGCGTTGTAAAGTTCATGGCTGACCGTCTCTTCAACCCAACGCTCGGCGCCGATGCCGGGAACCGGGTTTGCCGGGTCACAGGTCCGCGGCGTGAACAGATAGCCATCCGGTTCCTGGGCGGCAGCGATCTTGGCGATCAGCCCGTCCAGATATTTTTCGAGGCCGGGGTCAGGGTGCACCGACAAGGAATAGGCAGTGCCTTCGAGCCACTTGTAGACGTCGGTATCGTTGTAGCGCTCGCCCTTGAATTTGCCCTCCATCAGCTTGCCCGCGATGGCGAAGTTGTCGACCCGGCCGGTTTCCTCATTCTTCTTGAGCAGGAACGGGATGGTCACGGTGCGATTGGTTTCAATGCGCGGCCGCCAGAACTCATCTGCAACCTTGACCTTGGTGAATGGGACCGGCTGCAGGGGGTAGTCCTTTTTTTCTTGCGCCCCGAGCCCCATCACGGCGATGACCAGGATGAGAACGGTATGGATTACTTTCACGAAACCTCGCATATCTTCACCTCTGCCGGAAAAACTCGCATAATGCCGCCGGCAGCATCGCCGGCCCGGTTATTGTAATGCAACTCGAGCCGGATACGGAGCGCCTTGAAAACCAACCGCAGTCTCCCATGCACCGGGGGCGCACCCAGTTCCATAAATATTTTGTGCTCATATCGCGCTTTCCCTGCGCCGCCCTTTCAGGGCTCTTGCCAGCCCGATCGCCTGTTCCCAGGGCTCGCGCCCTGGGCTTTGCTGTGCCACCCCCTCGGGATTTTCGCATTCGTGAAATGCGTAGCCGTTCGGGGTTTTCGCATTCGTGAAATGCGTAACCCTGAAGGGCGGGGCAGGACAGCCCAGGGCGCAAGCCCTGTGTTGAGGTCCGGGGATCTCAAGCCCTAAAAGGGCGGCACGGAAATAGACGAGTTGATCGGCACCGTGTTTATCTGTGGCGTGATTTGAGTTAGTATGGGGATACTCCTTCGTTGATGGTGCCAGGAACCTGATGAGACGAGAACTGCCGGGATAGGAATATGCAACAAAATCCTCATGTAGCCAATCTGTGTCTTTTCGTAATGCTTGCAGCAGCCGCAGCACCCCTGCCGGCGCAGCAGGTGCCGTATGGCACCGGGTCGTGGGATGCCGACACGCTTGGAAATCATCGGGCCGTACTCAAGGTGACCGAAAAAGCCGACGCCGTCCGGGCTCACATCCCATGGCGCCGCCGCGATGGCGAACCCGAGAAGATCAACATCATCATTATTGAAGAAAGCACCGGCAGGAAAGTCTCCAACCTGCTGCGTCTGAATGTGAATCGTTCTTACGGTGATATCGTGTTCCAGGCACGGAATCCCGGGACCTACTGTGTCTACTATCTGCCATACGTCTCCAAGGGGCGCAACTATCCGGTGGTTGCCTATCAGGCGCCGGAGAATGAGGCCGACGCCGCATGGCTGAAAAGCACCCAGGCATCCTTACAGCGGTCGGACATTAAGCCTCAACAGGCAATCCTTTCAGAAATACAGGCCCGCGATGAATTCAACAGCTTTTACCCAATGGAGGTCATCGCGACGCCCGAGGAGGTGACCAGGCTTCTCGCCGCTTATCACGGCAGCAAGTTTCTGCTTTTCCCTGAGGACCGCTCCCGGCCGATCCGCATGACCGGCGACCTGCCCCAAAAGTGGATTGTGGAAGGGCCGAGGCCTGAACTGGCCGGAGAAGCGGCCCGCGGAGAGTTTTACGCTTTCCAGGTGGGTCTGTATGCCGCGGCAGCGGACATCCCGAATATCAGCGTCCGTTTCGATGATCTGCTTGCGGCGAAGGGGCGCCAGACCATCCGGTCCTCCACTTTCCACTGCTTCAATACCGAGGGTACCAACTGGGATGGCGAGGTTTTCCAAAAAGTAGTACAGGTGAAAAAAGGCCGGGTTCAGGCCCTGTGGTTCGGTGTTCAGATTCCGAAAGAAGCCGCGGCCGGATTGTACCGGGGACGCGTCAGCATCGAACCGGACGGCATGCCGGCCCAGTCCGTCAACCTCGCCATAACCGTGAATCCGGGTGTCATCGCCAACTCCGGAGATGATGAGCCCTGGAGACATTCCAGGCTGCGCTGGCTGGATTCCATGCTGGCCTTCGACGATGAAATCGTCCGCCCATTTACTCCGATCAGGCTTGTGCAGAACGCGCTCAATATCCTTGGCCGGCGGCTTACTCTTGATCCGTGCGGGTTCCCTGCCCAGATTGAGAGCTTCTTCACCCCGGAGGTTACCCGGATTCAGAAGGCGGCCAGGTCGTTGCTAACTGCCCCGATGGAGCTGATCGTCGAAGAACCGACAGGCCGGCGGGTGAAGTGGGCCCAGGGCGCACCACGGATCACCAAGAGGTATGACGGGGTGGTTGAGTGGCAGGCCAGCAGCACTTCCTTATCGCTCAAAATGAATGTCATCGGCGCTCTGGAGTTTGACGGCTTTGTGCAGTACAAGGTGACTCTCAGCGCTTCGCGGCCCGTTGAAGTCCGCGATATCCGCCTCGAGATGCCGCTGGCCAAAGAGGCGATTCCGTACATGATGGGATTGGGATTGAAAGGCGGCTACCGGCCGGCGAATTATGAGTGGTCCTGGGACCCGAAAAAAAACCAGGACGGCGCATGGCTGGGAGATGCCGCCGTCGGTCTTCAGTTCAGCCTGAGAGCCCAGAACTACGCGCGTCCGCTGAACACCAATTTCTATCAATCCAAGCCGCTGAACCTGCCCCCATCCTGGTTCAACGAAGGCAAGGGAGGCATCACCATGCGCGCAGTCAATGACGCAACGGTCATGGTGACCTGTTTCGGAGGGAGCCGCACGATCCGGCCCGGCCAGGATATCCATTTTGACTTCAATCTGCTGCTGACTCCGTTTAAGCCGCTCGACACGAAGTCTCAATGGAGCACCCGCTTTTTCCACGCATTCAAACCGGTGGATGAGGCGATCCGGTCCGGCGCAAACACCATCAATGTTCACCATGCCAACGATGTCAACCCGTACATCAATTACCCCTTCATTCACCAGGCGCAGATGAAGGCCTATATCGATGAGGCCCATCAGAAAGGCCTCAAGGTAAAGATCTACAACACCATCCGAGAGCTGTCGAACCGTGCGCCGGAGCTTTTCGCTCTGCGCAGCCTGGGCAGTGAGATTTTCTCGTCAGGGCCCGGCGGCGGTTTTTCCTGGCTCCAGGAGCATCTGGGATCCGACTACATCGCCGCGTGGTTCGTTCCCCAGCTGAAAGACGCCGCCATCATCAACAGCGGCATGTCACGCTGGCACAACTACTACATTGAGGGGCTGAATTGGCTGATCAACAACATGCAGATCGATGGCGTGTACATCGACGATGTGGCGTTTGACCGCACCACGATGAAGCGCGTGCGCAAAGTCCTTGACCAGGGCCGTCCCGAGGCCGTGATTGATTTGCATTCCGCCAACCAGTACAACCAGCGCGACGGATTCACCAACAGCGCGAACCTCTATCTCGAGCATTTCCCCTACATCAACCGGCTTTGGTTCGGGGAGTACTTCGATCCGAACTCCCCGCCGGATTTCTGGTTCATTGAGATGTCCGGCATTCCCTACGGCCTGATGGGGGAGATGCTGCAGGATGGCGGGAACAGGTGGCGCGGCGTGATCTACGGTATGACCAGCCGCATGCCTTACGGCGGCAATGACCCGGGCCCCATCTGGAAGGTCTGGGACGATTTCCGGATCCAGGAAAGCGACATGATCGGCTACTGGTCCCCGCGCTGCCCGGTAAAGACCGGCAACAAAGATGTCCTGGCAACTGCCTATGTAGCAAAGGGCAGGACCCTGGTGTCCATCGCCAGCTGGGCCGCGGACGATGTCAGCGTGCGGCTGTCCATCGATTGGAATGCCTTGGGGATTCAGCCGGCTGCCGCAAGGCTGCGCGCGCCCGAGATCAGGGACTTCCAGCCGGCGGCGCAGTTTAATCCAACCGATCCGATACCCGTGCCCAAGGGCAAAGGATGGCTGCTGATCATCGAGCCGCAACCGGGCAGCTAGTCAGTTCCTTTTACGAAATTCGCTCCGCCCTCTAGCCCAGCCCCGCAGGGGCGGAAAGATAATAGCCCCGGGCGCAAGCCCGGGGTGGGATCCGGAAGCAACGCGGAGCCCTGAAGGGGCGGCAGAAGAGGATTGTGGACAAAGCTCTTTCGCCCCTGCCGGGGCTCCATACATACAATGTCCTATCCGGGGGCTTGTGCCCCCGGCTACTATCTTGCCGCCCCTCCGGGACTCGGCCGGCACATTCTGTAGCCTTGTTTCGCGATAGAAACAAGCTGGGCAACCGCGGCGTGCAGCGCTGAAGCGCCGCTTGGGCGCGCCGCAGCGCAAAATGGTGATGGCTCGCCCAAAGCTCTTTATGGAGGAGCAGGTCGAACCATAAGATATGGCCAAGTCCCGTCCGGCGGCCGGAACCTACACTGCGGGGAGATGCGATGAGACAAAGTCGAGCATTTTTTCTACTTCTTCCGGTTCTTTCCCTGATCTCTTACTCATGCGGCCTGAAGGGACAGAAGGCCACGATTGCCGAAGAGAAGAAGATCATTACGACCTACCCGTTCGGCGACCCTGATCCGGTGCCAATCCTGGCCAGGAGCAGAAATGCAGCCATCTACCCCTACTTCCGGTTCGATGGATTTTCGAGTGCGGGCCGGGATCAGGAGTGGAAAGTCGTGCGGCTCGAGAACGACTACATCAAAGTTTTCGTGCTGCCGGAAGCGGGCGGGAAG
Organism: uncultured Acidobacteriota bacterium; assembly: GCA_964353465.1. Lineage (GTDB taxonomy): Bacteria > Acidobacteriota > UBA6911 > UBA6911 > UBA6911 > JAFNAG01. Next base: position 5,456 of record CAYGWQ010000028.1, read on the forward strand.
ATCTGGGGGGCTATCGAGAAATCAACCGGGAGAGACTTCATTTACCTGAATGACGTCATGAAATTTCGTGACGTCGCCATGCGCGGGCCATGGACCTCCGGCGGAATTGAATTCAACTTCGGACTGATCGGGCACACGCCTGCGACCGCGACTCCGGTCGACTATGTTTTGAAAGAGAATGACGACGGCAGCGTGAGCTGCATCGTCGGGGGAATGGATCTGCCCAGCCGGACCCAGTGGCGGGTGCAAATCCGGCTGCCCAGAGACGCCGCTCAGTTCGAGACCCTGAGCTTCTGGTACAACCCCACGCCGCTGCACCAGTCTTACTATCACTGGATAAATGCCGCGGTGCATGCGCGCGAGGACCTTCAGTTCTACTACCCGGGGAATTACTATATCGGACACGGCGGAGATGCACACCCCTGGCCGGTCAACGAGAAGGGCATCGACCTGTCGCTTTACAGAAACCACAATTTCGGCGGCCACAAGTCCCTTCATGTGCTGGGAGGCGCTGCCGATTTTTCCGGCGGGTACTGGCACGACCTGGGATTCGGCTTCGGCCACTGGTCGAAATTTGACGACATGCCGGGACGCAAGATATGGAGCTGGGCTCTCTCGCGCTCGGGGGCGATCTGGGAAGATCTGCTGACCGATCGCAACGGCCAGTATGTGGAGGTGCAGGCCGGGCGGCAGCTTTCCCAGGCAACGCTCTCGAGCGGCATCGACACACCCTTCACGCAGGCAGCCTTTCTCCCCTATGCCGCGGACACCTGGAAAGAAGTCTGGTTTCCGGTCAAGCAGATCGGTGGCATGGTCGCGGCCAATCCTGACGTCGCCCTCAACGTCTCCCGGAATGGCGGCAAAACCCGGATTGCGTTCAACGCACTGAGGCCGATCCAGTCCGAACTTACCGTCACCGCCGGCAGTGCCGCCTTGCTTTGGGAGCAGTTGCACCTGGCGCCCATGCAAGTATTTGAACGTGAGATCGACATTCCTGCTTCCGAGCAGGACATCCGGATCGCCCTAGGGAGCCGATTGTTGTGGCGTTCAGCTCCCGGGTCCGGACCGGCATTCCAGCGTCCCGTGGTCGCGCCGCCCGAAAAGGCGAACAGCACGGCGGAGAAAGCCTATCTGCTGGGGCGTCAGCATGAGCTGATGCGCGAGTACGGCAGAGCTATCGATAACTACAGCGAATGCGTCAAAAGCGATCCCCTTCATATTCCCGCCATGGTGCGCCTGGCAGAGCTCTACTATCGCCGGTATGATTACGGCCCGGCTCTGGCGTGGGTGCGGAAAGCCCTCGAGCTCGACACCTATCATCCGGCGGCGAATTTCGTGTGCGGAACAATTCTCAAGAACTCGGGCAACCTGGGCGCGGCGCGCGAAGCGCTGAGCTGGGCCGCCCGCTCACCGGAATACCGGTCGGCTGCTTACACGCTCATAGCAGAGATCTGTCTTCGGAGTGCAAACTACGGGGAGGCGGTGGCATACGCGGGCAGAGCCCTGGATTACAACCGGTACAACATTTCCGCGCACAGCGCTGCGGCAATTGCGCAACGCAAGCTGGGCCGGCAGGCAGATGCCGCCACAGCCCAGACGGAAATCCTGGATTGCGATCCGCTCAACCACCTGGCGTTCGCAGAATCGTGGTTTCTCAATCCCTCGGATCGGAGCCGGGACCGGTTCACGTCTTCCATCAGGTCCGAATTGCCGCAGGAAACGTACCTGGAATTGGCCGCCTACTATGCCGGACTAGGACTGACGCAGGAGGCTGCGCAGATACTCCGGTTGTCACCTGCAAACCCGATCGTCGATTATTGGCTGGCCTACCTCGCCAAAGATAGCTCTCCGGCTGAGAGCAAAACCCTGCTCGAAAAGGCGACCCAGGCCTCTCCACGATTGGTTTTTCCCTTCCGGGAGGAAACCATCCCGGTTCTCGAATGGGCCTTGGCCCAGAAGCGCGATTGGAAAACCCTCTACTATCTTGCCCTGACCGCCTGGAGTAAAGGGCGCGTCGAGGATGCGTGGCGACTTCTGAACGAATGCGGAAATCTTCCCGACTTCGGCCCATTGTATCTTGCGCGGGCAGAGCTCGCGAAAAGGAGCAAGCAGGAGCCGAGCCTGGTTGACTATATCAGAGCTCGCGATCTGGCACCGGAGGAGTGGCGCTCATGGCTGGCAATCGCACGCCGCTACTCCGAGCTTTCCGCGTTCGATCAGGCTCTTGAGATGGCACGCACGGGCTTCCGCAAATTTCCGGAGAACTTCATGCTCGGCATGGAATACACCAAGGCATTGATCGACACCAAACAATACATGGCCGCTCTGGATGTCCTGGACCGCCTGGTCGTACTTCCTTATGAGAATGCGTCCGAAGGCCGGGTCCTGTACGAGAAGGCCCACCTGCTGCTGGCGGGGGAGGACATCCGCAGCCGCAAGTATGAGGATGCGCTGGCGCATATCGCCAAATCCAGGGAATGGCCGGAGCATCTGGGCGTCGGCAAACCCTATGATCCGGACGAGCGCCTGCAGGCATTCATGGAAAGCATTTGCCAAAGCAGGCTCGGCAAAGAAACCGGCAAGGCTCTTGATAACAGCGCACTTGAAAAGCTGAAAGGGGACCTAAAGCGGTCAAGCCCCTGGAAACTTGAGTTGCTGCTCGCCCTCAATCGCTAAGCGGTTTCTTAAACCACGAAATACACGAAATAAAAGCAGAATAGCCGTCAGCTTCCGGGATTCAGGCCAATGACGGCAGCCGAAGCCCGCGCGATTCCGCTGCCATTGAGCACTTCTTTCGTGTATTTCGTGGTTTGCATTTCTGCTTTCTAGGCGGTGAGGTTCTGGAACCGTTCGCCCCTGGCGCCGCAAATCGGGCACTCTGCGGGCGGTTTGCCCAACTCTATGTGGCCGCAGACCGGGCAGAGATAAAACTGGGTCTCGGTTAAATCCTTACCCTGCGCAACTGCATCCAGCGCCATCTGGTAGAGCTCGGCGTGCACGGCCTCGGCCTTCAGCGCATATCGAAACATGCGCTTGGCCTTGTGATTGTCGGTCTCGGCCTGCAGTAACATGGGTGGATACATCTCGGTGTATTCGTAGGTTTCTCCCGCAACGGCAGCGCGCAGGTTGTCCGCGGTGGAGCCGACCATTTCCAAAGCATGGAGGTGACCCATGGCGTGAATCGTCTCGGCCTCAGCCGCCGTCCGGAACAAACGAGCCACATTCTTGAATCCTTCCTGTTCCGCCTTCCTGGCAAAAGCCAGATATTTGCGGTTTGCCTGACTCTCTCCTGCGAACGCTTCCTTGAGATTGCTTTCAGTGGACATGGTTGCGCCTCCAAGAACGAAATATAAAGTGCCTGTTGCCGAACCACCTTCAGAATAGATTATGGAGAGCCAAAATCGAAGGTTTTTTCTCAATTAGGACAGGGGTGCCTCACCGCTGCAGGCCGAAAAGGGGACATCCCGCTTTTCCACCTTGCTGTAGCCATCTGCATCTCCGGCCTGGAAAAGCGGAATGTCCCCTTTTCGTATGACGTCACTCTCGACTATCGGATGCTCACCACCGCGACCTATTACATCCGGATCATGAGCCGTACGGGAGCGAATACAGCCGGGACCTCGTACAAGCTCTACGTCATGGCGCGCAACGTGCCGGGCTAGACATGGCCGGCAACGCGAGGAGGTTTAAGCGCATTATGAGAGCCAATCTGATTCGTACCCCGAAATGTTGACCTTGCTACCTTGGGACTAGTGCTGCTGCCCGGCGTCGAACCGCGCATTTTCACCGATATAGCGGCCGGCGCAGAGCCGCTCATCGAGAACCAAATTCCTGCGGGGCAGCAAACGGCAGCGCCCGCCGGATTGCAGCGGCCTCATCCCGTTCAGGCGAACACCCTCTCCGTGGCATAGGCATTGTCCAGGTGGAAAACCTGGCCCCCGGCAAATACACCCTGGAGAGCAAGGTTGTGGACCGGATCACGAACCAGTCTCTGGTCACCACCACCGATTTCCGGGTTGTCAGCCCGTCTCCGAGAAAAACCGGGACGTCCCAATGGTTTACCAAGTTTCCACGCTCGCAGCCCTGATCGGTACAAAAACTGGTGGGACATCCCCGTTTTTCACAAGGAGAAGTGCGACGCCTGGCGGAACAGGGATGGACGACGGCAACCTGATCGCGGTCAAAGCCGCAATTGATCTACGAGGTCGGGAGAAACGCGCCGAACGATGTCGAGCACCAATTCACGCACCTCCGGGAAGAGACGCTCCAGGATCGTGACGTCTTTTGTCTTGATGAACGCTGCCGCCTGGAGAAATGGGTTCAGCAGCTTTAGCGAATCGTCGTACTTTACCTTCCCTCGAGGCTGTTCCGCATACTCCGCAAAATCACACGGGGCTAAATCGAGCATCCGTCGCAGGAAGTCGCCGCACAATGGGCCATACCATTCAAACCCCTGATAAGACTCGAGAGACAGTAGCGCATTCCACAGCCCGCGAGGGACGCCCGTCTCCTTGCGGCGGAGTGAATTTAATGCAACATCCCTCAGAAACTCGCAAACCGTCAGTTCGGAATCTGGGGGTACTTTTGAATTTAATAGTTGTGCCGGGAGAGCCTCCATCAATGGCCCAAACTCGCCTAGACAAGCTCTTGCGATCTTGCTGCCGGCCCTCATGTCCCAGTCATCAGGATTTTGCTCCAGGCCCATCTCGAGTGTGCCAAGCGCTTCCTCGTACCGTCCGGCAAGCAGGAGAACATCTCCCCGCGCGTGGCGAATGTCCCGGTCAGGAGCCCCGCAAGCAGCCGCTCGCTGGATGGCGGATAGTGCCTCGGTCAGTTGACCGATATAACCGCGTGTCCATGCCATCTCGAGCCACGCTTGCGAATTCTCGGGATCAAGTGCAACCGCCTGCTCGGAGGCTTGCAAGGCATCATCCAGCCTGTTCAGAGACCGAAACGTCCTGGATTGGAGGCGCCAGAGCTCTGCAGTGGGCTTGTCGTTTTCGGCGGCCTTGCGGAAGGCGTCTAGAGCGCGGTTATACATGCCACAGCTGAGAGCTATGTTGCCGAGCCAGGTCCAAGCCTTTGCGTTCGTTGGATCGAGAGCAACCGCCTGTTCAGCGGCCGCAACCGATTGTTCCTTGCGACTCAACGAGGCCAGCGCTATGGATTTAAGGCGCAATAAATCGGAGGTCGGCTTCCCGATCTCGATCGCTTTGCTGAAGGCCTCCACTGCGCGGCTGTCCTTGTCCCAGAGCAAAGAAACGAGGCCGAGCCATCTCCAGGCTTCGCCGTTGGTGGGATCGAGAGCAACCGCTTGTTCAGCGGCCGACGCCGATTGCTCAATCCGACTCAACGAAGCCAGCGCCGCGGATTGGAAGAGCCATGATTCGGAGGTTGGCTTCCCAATCTCGATCACTTTGCTGAACGCCTCCACTGCGCGGCTGTGCTCGCCCCAGCGGAAAGAAACGCGGCCGAGCCATCTCCAGGCTTCGGCGTTCGTGGGATCGAGAGCAACCGACTGTTCAATAGCCTGCAATGATTCATCCTTCTGGCCTAGTTTGCTCGACAGAATGGAAAGCACCGACCAGAATAGAGCTACATTCTTGCCTGCTTCACCTGCGATTAGCGACAGATCTTCGCGGCATAGGGCATGTGCTGACGAGGAAACTAATTGCGAGAGCTGGGTGACGAGCTTGGCGATCTTGATGCCCCTGCGCGTTGCTTCTAGAGCGGGATCGAATTCCGTGGAACCTGCCGGATCCTCAGGTGCTGAATTGATGGTGGCCTCGGTGACTCGCAAAACTTCATTACTACGAGCCAGGTTTTGACTCAATGTGGAAAGGAGCCGCTTGAGTTCTGCCGGCCTGCGAGTTGCCACCACGTTGCCAAAGGCGTGAAGCGCGCGATCCATGTCACCGAGGTTGTCGGCCGCTATGCCGAGTGCTATCCAGGATTCGGGACTCGTGGAATCAAGGTTGATGGCCTCTTCGGCGACCCGAAGCCCTTCTTCGTTCTTGCCCAGGCCGCTTAACGCCAAAGACTCCAGGCTGAGGATCTCCGCACTGGGTTGGCCGGTCTGAGCGGCATTTCGAACTGCTTCAAGCATTCGATTGAAATTGCCCAGCCCATCAAAAGCCATCGCCAAGTACAGCCATGCTGTTTGCAAATCGGGATTTCTCCCGACGATTGTCTCCGCGCCCGCAACCACTTCTTCAAATGCATAGACTTTAAGCAGATTTTTGAGATCATCCAAAGCTTCCGCCAGGCGTCCGGCATCCAGATGCAGGATCAGCTCCTGTTTATAGGCCGCAACGATGCCCGCCTTATCACCCAGTCTTGAAGACGCCGCCTCAAAATACCTGGCCTCCTCTTCCGCCCACCGCATCTCACCGAGTTTGCGAAGGCTATCGATACGACTCGTAAAGGCGTCGTACCGGATTTGACCCTCGCCCCCGGCTTGAAAGTAATAGAGCTCCTCCACATGTTTCAGGATCTCGTCTCGGGACGTGTCCGTGCACGAACTGAGGTCTGACACATGTTGGCGATAAAGGCTCTGAACTTCCTCGGGAGTGAAATAGAGCCGCAGAAAGTCGGCAAGGAATTTGAAACGCTGGCGACCTGCGACAGTGGCGGTTTGCCGCCAAATGCGAAAGAGGCGTTCTGTAATGTCATAGCGCGTGGCCCGCTGTCGTTTCAGTTTGACCTGCCGAACGAGGTGACCTGCTTTTAAACGCTGCAGCTGCGCATTTACCAGCTGCGGCCGGACCCGCGCGGCAACCGCTATTTCCGAGGGGGTCGCGGGACCCGGCATCTGCGCGATGGTATCGAGGATTTTACGAGCCTGATCGGGGAGCTCATCGAAACGGCGCACGAAATACTCGCGCAATTCCTCCAATAGCATCCGCAGGGCCGTTTCAATTTCCCAGAAAGCCGATCCGGTTGCGATCTGATACAGGAACAGGACGAGGCGAGGGTTTCCGCCGGTGAGCACCTCAATCGCCGACACCTTCCTGGCCAACTCCTCGCGTCTGGAACTAAACTCTTCTGCGCGCAGATCTTCCGCGAATCGCTTGCCGAGAAGCTCCATGACCTGGTCAGTGGTAAGCTCGGACAGAATTCGGATTTCGAAGAAATCATGGAGAGCAGCCTTCTGATCCAAGACCTCGCGGAAGACGCTTGGAGCAGATCCGAGGATTACTACAAATCGGCCCGCAGATAGGAATTTGCGAAGTTGATGGTGCTCCTCGATGGACCACTGCTGCAAGACCTTCTGCAGGTTATCCACCAGAATCAGCAATCGCTTGCCGGTCTTCCTGTGAAATCTGCGGAGAGTTTCAAAGCAGCATTCAACCACAGCCTTATCGGGCTTACTGGAGAGATCGGGGGGCAAACCCAGAAGTGATTCCCGCTGTATGATCTCGTTCAGTTTCTCGAAGAGCGTCAACAGAAAGTTCGCCAGCGAATTCTGGCCGGCGTATTCCTCTTCCGTGAAGAGAGCGCAGATCCAATCCGGGCCGGGAAGAACCCAGTCTTGCGGCGGCGGCAGCCGGCGTGAGACGTGGTGTCCCGTGAGGCAGAGGAGGTGTGTTTTGCCGATTCCACGCGGTCCGACTAACAGCACGTGGTTGGCCGACGCGCCTGAGTCCATGGCCGTAAGACGGGCCAGAAAGTCCCGAATGATGCCCTCATTACCGACCAGCGTGCGCGAAAGCTGCTCGGGATCAGCCAGCCACGGCGAGAATGCGGGATGAAAGACGACTGTCCTATTGTATTGAGACATGGTATCTCCGCCACCAGTCGCGCAACCACGTTGTCTTGAAGCTGAACAACCCGTCTTGATTCGCGCAAATGTAAAAATCATCCGCAAGCCAGGTAAGCATGAAATCAAATCCCGATTCTTTCGCATCGGGCCCCAGTTCCTGAGCATACGAGGCAAGGAGCGGGCTTCGGCTCAGCGGCTCGGCTGATAATGCAAGTTCCTTCAGAACTCTCTTCGCTGCCCGCGATTCGTCAGGTGCATAGTAACGGTCCAGACGTTCGTAGAAATCCTCGAAGCAGCACCGGAATTCGGGCCCAAGGGCACGCTGCTCATAGCAATCGCGGATCAGTTCAGGCGTTGCGGAAGCTCTCCGCTTTTGGACTTCTGCGGCAACAGCGGAGGCGAGAATCTGGATGAAGATCGGCAGAAACGTCCCAACCTGCCCCAGAAATGCCTGCATCGTCACTTCAGACAAAACCAGGCCCCTGGACTTGAGAAGTCCCTTCGCCAGCTCCTTTGCGTGCAAATGTTCGAGCGGGCCGACTTCAATCGGCCGGAGATCGTTGATTTTGTGCGAGGAGCCTATGAGAGATGCGATGCGGGGAAGGCCAATGGATCCTCCAATTATTTGTCGAACTTCGCGGCCAAACTCAGGGCTCTGGCGCACATGGCGCAACCAATCCAACAAATCCTGGGCGGCTGCCTTGCCGCGATCACCGTCTCGGGTCATGAGTTTGTGAAGGAGAATCGGAAGTTCATCAAGTATGATCAGCAATCTGGTACCGGGATGTGCCAGGGTTTCCTTGAGCACACTTTCGCCCTTCGCCTGCCAGTTGTCGGTTACCTGTTCCCGCAACTTCAACTTCAACTGCCAGATTCCCATCTCCTCGACGTTTTCGAGGGCAGATTTGAGGGCCTTTCGAAAGAAATGACGCGGATCCTGCAGTAGCTCGCCAGCCTTCAGTGTAAGATCCGTAACCAGGTCCTCGGGGCCGCCATAGTCCTGGCAATCGAGCCAGATTGGCTGGAAGTCTGACCTTGGTTGGTCGAAAAGCTTGCGCATTATGCTGGACTTGCCGACTCGCCGAGGAGCCGAAAGCAGGATGCTATCCGCTTGCAGTATGCCCCAAATTTTCTCGATCAACTCCTCGCGGTCAAAAAAGTCCGGACCTACCACGATGCTGCCTATTGTAATGTTCATTTCTCCCTCAATAAAAAACGTTACAGATATGCAACGAATATGTTATGTAACAAATAATATATTTGTCAATAAAGAAAGTTAAGACCATGCCGTTCAGTTAAGTAACTCGCTATTTCTCTGGGTGTTACATGACAAAATGCGACCAGATTAGGTTCGCCGCATCGGAAGATTCACGGCGTTTCCTGTCTGGAGAGCAGCATGGTGCCATGCGCGCGATCGAGTACTGCATAATGCCTTTTGGGGCGGCCACGCCGATGTGTGCCATCAGTGCGGCGCCATATCTGCCGGTGACTTCGGAGCTCAGCCTCGTCCGATGAAATCCACAAATAGACTGGTGTCGATTTTTCTCTTGACAAATAATAGACTGTGGTCTATTTATTGATCACAACCTTAGTCAGAAGACAGAAGTCAGAAGACAGGAGTCATAAGGTGGAAGACGGAAGGCGGAAGACGGAAGGCTGGGATTTCAAATGAGAAGAAGGGTATTCTGGAGAGGACCGGGGAGAGCACTCGTAAATCCCTTACTCGATCTTCTGTCTCCTGTCTCCTGACTTCTGTCTCCTGCCTTCTAAGGAGAGCCGGGCTCCCATTATGTCTCTTATTACGCTTCCAAGGGACCAACCATGACCACAAATGATGTCCCGGCAGCCGAACTCGAGGTGCTGGCCTGCCTCCGGCAGCTGGAGCAGGCGACGGCAAGAGAGATCCGTGAGCGCATGCACCCCTACCGGCCGATGGCCCACGGTTCCGTCGTAAACTTGCTCAAGAGACTCGAAGCAAAAGATCTTGTTGCCAAGAAAAAGGGATCGGTGGGCAAGGCCTTCCTCTACCGGCCGACGGCTGCGGCGGCATCCGTTTACGGCAAACTGTTGAACCGGCTGCTGCATCGGGTCTTCGGCGGCGACAGCTTGGCCCTGGTGGCTTCCTTGTTTGAGACCCGGCCGCCGGATGGTCCGCAATTGGAGAAACTTGAAGGATTGCTGGATGAATTACGGGTGAAGCACCGTCGAAAGGGATAAGCCATGATCCCCATTGTCAACGGAATCGCGGAGACCTGGTTCCGGTATATGGCGAGCGCGACCTTGCAGGCGACGTTCCTGGCGCTGCTTCTTATCGGCATAGTCTGGGTCGGGCGCCGCTGGTCTCCTGCTCTGCGGCACGCGCTCCTGATGTTGGCCCTGTGCAAATTCGTGATCCCGCCGATGCTCTCTCTGCCAACAGGGCTGTTCAGCCGCTTCAAGCCGCAGCAGTGGTCTGAGTCGACACCTCCGGTGCGCTATGTCGCCCCCATTGTGCAGGGCGTGCTTTGGCCGGCCGGGGAATTCAAGCCAGTTGCGGCCTTAATGCCTGCAGCCCGTGGTACGCCGGGGATGGATGCGCAGCCCGGACGCATGCAGGCTTTGCCTGCGCCATTCCCCCCGAAGCCCGCGCTCACCGCCAAAGGGGGGTTGCTCGTTCTGCATCTTTCGGGAGCCCTGCTGATCCTGGCACTGGCAGCGATGCAGAAGTTCCGTCTTCGCAGGTTGGCCATCGGCGCCACGCCGCCACAGGATCCGGATTTGGCGGAGATGTATGACGAGATGTGCCGGAGCATGAATCTGTTCCGCTGGCCCCAGCTGCTTCTCTCCGGAGACAATCATGCGCCGATGACCTTCGGCACGTGGAAACCGGTGGTGGTGCTGCCGCCATCCGGGATCCGCGTGTTCCTCGGGCACGAGCTGGCGCACCACCACCGCTGGGATCTGTGGCTGAGCTGGCTGCAGATCCCGATCTCGGCACTCTGGTGGTTCAACCCGATCTACTGGCTTCTCTCCCGCAGGATTCGCAGCATTCGTGAGGATTGCTGCGACGACTTGGTGGTGGCCTTGGGCCTGGCTTCGGGGGAGGGCTATTGCCGGACGCTGCTGCAGGCGGCACGGGTGGCATCGGGGAATGCGATGGCTGGGGCTACTCTCGCCTACATCGGTGAATCGCAGCCCTTGCGCAGGAGGTTCAAAAGGATCATGAGCGCTAAATTCACTCGCACTCCGAAACTTGCTGGAACAGGGATGCTGGCGGTTGCCGCTCTAGGATTGCTTTTGCTGCCCGGCGTCGAGCCGCGCATTTTCACCGATATAGCGGCCGGCGCCGAGGCGCTCATCGAGAACCGAATGCCCGCCGGGCAGCAAACAGCTGCACCCGCGGGTCCGCAGCGGCCTCAACCGGTTCAGGAGAGCAACCTCACGGACTATTACCGGAAATGGCTGAATGAGGACGTGGTCTACATCATCACCCCGGAAGAAAAGAACGTCTTCCTGGCCCTCAGGACCGACGAAGAGCGGGGATTCTTTATCGAACAGTTCTGGGCGCGCCGGGATCCGGATCCACGCCGAGGGGGCAACCAGTTCAAGGAGGAACATTATCGGCGTATTGGTTATGCCAACGAACGTTTCAAATCCAAAGTGCCGGGGTGGCAGCCCGATCGGGGGCGCATCTTCATCCTGTATGGTGAATCCGACGGGAAGGAATCGCATCCGACGGATCAGTCACCCTTCGAGCGCTGGCGATATCGGCACATAGACAGGATTGGTGACAATGTCGAGTTTGAATTCGTTGACAAAACTCTCGACAATACCTACATCCTCACGACCTCTCCACTCCGGTACGCGCTACGATTCGATTTCATCCGCTTGTCAGTGGAGCGGGTTATCGTTCCGATCACGATGGAGTTGGAAAACCAGGACCTGCAGCAGTGGGAAAAACAAACGCTGTCCGATCGTGATCAGATCGTTGTTTATGGGGCGGTGACCAACATGCAGGGGAGGTTTCTCGCGGAGTTCGAGCACACGATTTCCGCCGAGGATTCGGTCGAAACCCTTGGGCCGGGGACAGCCAGGCGGATCACCTGGCAGAAAAAGCCCGTCCTGCCGCCAGGACAGGAGTTCGTGTTGCACTGGAGCCTCAAGGACACCAACGGCAGGAATATCATTCAAGATACCTACCGGCTACTGGTTCCGAAATTTACAGGCGAAGAACTGCAGGCAAGCAGCATCATACTGGCAAACTCCGTATATGCCGTCCCGCCGAAAGGCTCCGATCCGTCGGATCCTTTCCTCAGGACGGGACTACCCTATGTCTTCGGTGACATGAAGGTGGAGCCGAACGTCAAGTCTGAGTATGTGAATGGACAGCACTTGATCGCCTACCTCGAGGTCTACAACGCCGCGCTCGATGCCGCAACGCAGGCCCCATCCCTGCAGATCTCCTACCCCGTCAAGTCAGACGACCAGGTCCTGATTGCCGTCGAAGACCCCGGTGGGAAAACAGTTCAATCTGCCTCGGTGGAGAGCGCCGTCATAATAGGATTAGTCCGGGTTGAAAACTTGCCCCCCGGAAAATACACCCTTGAGATCAAGGTCGTAGACCGGATCGCAAATAGATCTCTCGTCTCCGCCACCGATTTCCGGATTGTCATCCCGTCCCCCAGCCGTTAGGGCTCCATTTGGAGTGCGGCGCTGCTGCCTGCTCCATATACGAATCTCAGGTTTAGAGTGCCGCACCTTCGGCGCTCGACTCTGGGGCCGTCCTCATCCCGGCCTGACGGCCGGGCCTATTTTCTGCCGGCCCTTCGGGCCTTTTCAGGCCTCGCATGAGGCCGTGGCTATTGCCGTGCCAACTCCTCGATGCGGATGCCCGGTGAGATTTTCGCGGTATGGGCTGGCAGCCACGAATCCCAGGCGCGAAGCGGCGGCAGAGGGTAGCCCCGCGCGTGAGCGCGGGGTCAGGCAGAGCTTGGCAATGAGGCCCGCAGGGCCGGCACACTTTTTGTATGCTACGCCCGCAGAGATTTGTATAAGGAGCAGGCTGCTGCGCCGCCTTATTTCCCCGGGCATTCTTTACTGCGACTTTTTGGCTGCCGCAACCAGGTTCGCGAATCCGTAATCATCGAAGGGCCCGGCATAGAGCCACTGAATCACGCCCTGCCGGTCGAGGAGGATCAGATAGGCATCTTTGGGTTCCTTGTACTCTACGCGCTGTTTCCATGAATCCACTCCGCCGTAGACCGTGATGACGTTTTCGTGACGCTCCTTGGGTGTCCCCCGGCGCATGCCGCCGTCGATGAACCAGCGTGCCAACCTGCCGACGCCCCCGATGACGGGTATTTCATAGAAGGTGACGTCCGCAGTCTTGCCGAACTCGCCGGCGAACCGTTCGCACCACTGCTCGACGGCATGACGGGATTCATAAGTGAAGCCAAGGGCTAGAAGGGCGATCTTGCCTCGAGCGTTTTCCGGAAGGCGCGCCTTTTTCCCCGACAGGAAATTGCCTTCCAGCAGCGGCAGCGCGTCTCCGGTTTTCAGACGAGGCTCTGCGGTTTCTGCGCCGGTCATAGCGCCCCCTCCGGCGATTGCCAGCGTGATGGCCAGGAAAGTCTTGGATAGCTGTCTCTGTAGCATGAAATCAGTGTACCGCATTTTCGCAATGTCTATTTAGTTTCTGTCGCAAAACTCGCAGGTTACATCGAAAAACCGAGTGAGCGCCTTGGACCTGGACCTGGACCTCGACGTGGACGTGGACGGTCTCGTCCGAGGTAAACTTTCCAGCCATAACATTCGCCAGATCACCCTTTATCTGTGCATGTCCACGTCCAAGTCCACGTCCAGGTCGAAGTCCAGGTCCAGGACGGAGGGTTAAGGAGTTTCGCGACAGAAACTATTTAGGATTTAAAACCGTGCTTGTCCGCGTTCTTCGGTGTCCTGAGATGTTTTGCGATCCCTTAGTCGCGGGGTCCAGACTTAAATCACAAACCCAAAATCCTGCAGACTCGGATCAGAGGATTGTGTACACTGAGTGCAACTATCACCTATCAGCCCGGAGGGTACACCATGAAATGCAGGCGTCCATGGATCGCAATCGTTCTGGCAGTACCGTTGCTGACTGCTGCCATTTCCTATGTCAGCGCGCAGCAGTATGACACCAAGCTGTTCGGCGAGATGCGCTGGCGCTCGAGCGGCCCATACCGCGCCGGCAGGACCAAGGCGGTTTGCGGTGTTGCCAGCCAGCCGAATGTCTTCTACATCGGCGTGTGCAACGGCGGCGTGTGGAAGACCAGCGATTTCGGTCGCACCTGGAAATCGATCTTCGATGACCAGCCGACCGGCTCGATCGGCGCGATTGCCGTCGCGCCCTCGGACCCGAACATTGTCTACGTCGGCAGTGGGGAGGGGCTGCAGCGGCCCGACCTGTCGACAGGCGACGGCATATACAAATCAACCGATGCCGGAAAGACCTGGACGCACCTTGGGCTGCGCGACGGCCAGCAAATTCCGCAGATCGCCGTCGATCCGCGCAATCCAAACCGGCTGTTTGTTGCCGTGCTCGGCCACCCTTACGGTTCCAACAAGGAGCGGGGCATCTTCCGTTCGACCGACGGGGGCCAGACGTTTCAGCAGGTTTTCTACAAGGACGAGAATACCGGGGGCTATGACGTCGACATCGATCCTGCGAACCCGGACACCATATATGCAACTCTCTGGGAAGCACGGCAGGGGCCCTGGGAAAACGGCGCATGGACCGGCACGAATGGCGGCATCTACAAATCGACTGATGGCGGCACGACGTGGAGACAGCTGACTAACGGGCTTGGGAGCCTGGTGCAGGCGGAGGTGGCCATAGCCCCCAGCAATCCGAAACGCTTGTATGCATCGACGACTCCAGCGGGCATATTTCGCTCGGATGACGCCGCTGAAACCTGGGTGCGCATAACCACCGACAATCGCCCTGCGGGACGCATCGGCGGCGGCGATCAGTCCTCGCCGGCGGTGGACCCGAAGAATCCGGACATCGTCTATATGGCGAGCACAGTATGCTGGAAATCGACCGACGGCGGCAAGACCTGGTACGCTTTCCGCGGCGCGCCGGGCGGCGACGACTATCAGCGGCTCTGGATCAATCCCAATAATCCGGACATCATTCTCGCGGCCGCAGACCAGGGGGCGATCATCACCGTCAACGGCGGCGAGACCTGGAGCTCCTGGTACACACAGCCGACGGCGCAGCTGTACCACATTGCGGCCGACAGCGCCTTCCCGTACCGCCTGTGCAGCGGGCAACAGGAGAGCGGATCCGCCTGCGTCTCCAGCCGCGGCAACGACGGCCAGATCACCATGCGCGAGTGGCACCCCGTCGGGGTCGACGAGTATGGCTATGCCGCGCCCGATCCCCTGAATCCCGACATCGTTTATGGCGGCAGGAACGTGACGCGCTACGACCGCCGCACAGGCCAGGTGCAGACTGTGGGACCGAGGCGGCCCCCCGACTTCCGCACGCTGCGCACTGCGCCTGTACTGTTCTCTCCGGTGGATCCCAAACTCCTCTTTTTTGCCGGAAACACGCTGTGGAAGACTATCAACGGCGGGCACACATGGACGCAGATCAGCCCGGACCTGTCGCGGCCGACTTGGGAGATTCCGGAGAACATCGGCAAGTATCGCGGAACCGATACCGCGAGACCGACCCGGCGCGGCGTCATCTACACCGTGGCGCCGTCCTATGTCGATGTTAACCGCATATGGGTGGGCACGGACGATGGGCTGATCCATGTGACCGCGGACGGCGGCACCACCTGGAATGACGTCACGCCTCCGGATCTCAAACCTTGGGCCAAGGTGTCGCTCATCGATGCCGGCCGCTTTGACGCCCTGACGGCATACGCCGCAATCAACACACTCCGCCTCGATGATCTGCGTCCGCACATTTACCGGACGCACGACGGCGGCAAAACCTGGACGCACATCACCAACGGCATCCCCGACGGAGCCACCGTCAACGCCGTGCGCGAGGACCCGAAACGCAAGGGGCTGCTGTTCGCGGGGACGGAGCGCGAGGTCTATGTCTCGTTCAACGACGGCGACCGCTGGCAATCCCTGCGATTGAACATGCCGGCGACATCGATGCGCGACTTGATGGTCAAGGACGACGACCTTGCGGTGGCGACGCACGGGCGCGGATTCTGGATTCTCGACGACATCACGCCGCTGCGCCAGCTCGACGCAAAGGTTGGGGAAGCAGACGCGTTCCTGTTCAAGCTGCAGACTGCAATCCGGGTGCGGTGGAACATGAACACTGACACGCCGCTGCCTCCGGATGAATCCAACGGCCAGAATCCGCCGGAGGGGGCCATCATCAACTACTACCTGAAATCAGCCGTGCCGGACCCCATCACGCTCGAGTTTTTCGATGCCGCGGGCAAATTCGTGCGGCGCTATTCGAGCTCCGATCCGGTGGAGAAGATCGATCCTTACACCACGCCGGTACCGGCCTACTGGTACCGGCCGCCGCGTGTGCTTTCGACGGCAGCCGGCATGCACCGTTTCTTCTGGGACATGCGTTACCAGCCCTTGCCGGGGGGTGGCGGCGGACGCGGCGGCGGTGGCGGCCTGCCCATGCAGGCCATCGGCCGCGATACTGCACCCGCTTCCAGTGCGCCGTGGGTAGCCCCGGGGTCGTACACCGTCAAGCTGACCGTCAGCGGCAAGACCTACTCGCAGCCGATAACGGTCAAGATGGATCCGCGCGTGAAGACGTCGGTTCTCGACCTGGCCCAGATTGCTTCATGGTCGAGACAGCTATATCAGGGAGTGCTTGATTTGCAGGCGGCAGGGCAACAGATGCAGGCAATCCGTGACCAGGTGAGATCATTACTGGAGAAGGCCGGCCAGGAGGCGGCCGCCAAGGTACTTGTCGCGTTCGAACAGAAGTCGCTGGCGCTTCAGGGTACGGCTGGCGGAGGCGGCGGCCGTGGCGGTCGCATGGGTGGAGGCGGCGCCGCCCCGGCTGACGTGGCAGGGGGCAGAGGCGCGGTTACAGCCGGCGCCGGCAGAGGCGGGGCGACTCCTGCCGGAGGAGGCGCGCAAGATACACTTGCTTCGATCAGCGCAGGCCTCAGCTCGCTCATCGGCCCACTGCAGGCTGCTGATGCCATGCCCCCCGCGCATGTGATCGAGTCGATCAACGAGCGCCTGAAATCGCTCGCAGCCTTGAAGTCGCGCTGGGCTTCATTCAAGAGCGTCGATCTTCCGGCTGTGAATGCGCAGCTCAAGAAGGCCAACCTCCCCGCGATCGAGGTTAGATGACTCTTGATGAAACCGCGAAGACCTCAAAGACCACGAAGAGTCGGCAGAAGTTTCTTTGCGGTCTTTGAGGTCTTCGCGGTTTGAGGCGGATTTGCGGGGATTCCGTAGGCGGACCCTCAGGATCAACTCCTTATCCACGGTAATCACACTGTCGGCGCTCAGCACCCAGGGCTTCTTCTTGATCAGATCGGCTCTTGCCGCCACCGTGTCCAGGCGAATGCCGAATTCTCCGGTCCCGTCCCCGTCAATGTCGAACTCCTCTTCAATCAGCGCAGGCAGCGATTGCTGATCCTTCGGGACCCAATCGATCTGTACGAATCCCTCGTCGCGCTCGCCCAGCAGCCCATCGAAGACGGGACGACGTAACAGCGTCAGATATTGCCCGTGGTCCGCGCTTTGCCGGACTTCCCCGCCCGTATATCGCGGCGACACCTGGATCCCGGTCCCATGTGCCAGGGTGTTCACCCAGAAATTCAGCCCGATGAAGGTGGCCAGGACAACGACCAGGCAGAGGGCGGCCCATATATAGCCAAGCCCGGACTTGATGATCTCGATTGCTTTCATGACAGCCCTCCTACCTGATCATGCTGCCGGTTGTAACCAGCAGCAGTATGCGATACAGCCCGTCCTGGATCATGCCGCTGCCGAATACGGTCATAAAAAGGAAGGCTGGGTAGAGGAAAAACATCCTTGCCCGGGCCGGTTTCCACTGGAGCGGCGTCCCCTTCACGTGATAGCCGATGGCGCCGGTCGGGCATTCGTCGATGCACTTGCCGCACTTCATGCAGTTGATCCTTGTTTTCCCCAGAGCTACGCTCGCGGCGTCCAATGAGAATGTCGGACACTCCCGCGCGCACTTGTCGCAATCCTTGCACTGATCCCGGTTGATGCGGATCTCGAATGGATTGATCTTGTTGGTAAACGACTGGAAAGCCCCCATCGGGCAGAACAGGCCGCACTGGGTCCTGCGCCGGGTAAGGATGGGCAGGGCTACCACCAGTCCGACGAACAAACCCACAAAGAGGAATGCCTGGATCGCCCTCTCAAACGAGTTCACTTCAAAATATTCGGTGACGGTCTTGAATGGACAGAGCCACTCGCAGTAGAAGGGCGACAGCAAGGCAGCCGACATGACAACGACAACGCCCAGCACCGCATAAGGCAGGTAGGTCCACCGGTCGGCGATCTTGCGAATCAGCGGCTTGCGGCGCAGGCGGCTGAAGCCGTCTTCCAGCCCGCCGAAGAAGCATCCCCAGCCGCAAAAACCGCGTCCGAGCGCCAGCGTGGCCCCCAGCCAGAGCACCACCATCGATGCGATCGAGAAAGGCCCCAGGATCGAGCCGGGAAAAATGATTGTGCGGGTTAGAGCGGCCGGGATTATGGTCATGGGAATAACCATGTGACAGAACGGGGTCCGGCCTTTGATCTCTTCGCCGGCAGTCAGAGCCATGCTGCCGCGCTCTTCCTGGAAATGAGCCAGGAAGCTGACCACGAACAGCACGGCCATGGTGACGAAGAAAATAGCACGATAGCGGTCGGTCCTTCCGGTTCGCATCATCAGGAAGAACAGAACATTGACGAGTATCAAGGTGAGGACCATGGGGATGGCTCGGAGCGCCTCGTTCGGCACTCCGCCGCCGCCCAGAGACATGAAAAGCGACAGCGCCAGCATCGGGAGCGACCAGAGAAGCGCTTTTCCAATGCTCTTAGCCGGCAGTCCTACGGCCCTCGCTGAGTGGCATTCTGCGGTCACGATTGCAGTCCTCCATAAATCATGATCACACCTTTGTAGAAGTAGTAGGCGCCCATCAATCCGGCAGCCAGTCGGCCGGTGACCCGAATTGCCTGGGAGCGTCCGAGCAGCCCTGCCAGCGGAAACGGCACGAGATACATCGCGGTCGCAACGAAAAATGCCGAGAAGAACAGCAGGCCCGAAACCAGGGTGACCTGGTTCGTCGCACCGGCCAGGGCGGCAAGAAAGGGCGGGCAGAGGCTGAGCCCCGTCAGCAATCCCATGAGGCCGGGCATCATCCACGGCCAATGTCCGGCAAAGGATGCAAGCCGGCCGCCAAGCCCGCTCGCAGCGCAGGAAGCGGGAGGTGAGCTGAACCCGTAGATCATCAGCACACAAGCCAGCACAGCGTAAATCATTCCGAAGATGAGCCCGCCACCCGGCCAATCGCGAATCCATCGGCCCGCTTCCCAGGCAAACACGGCAAATGCCAGGTAGCCGATAAGCCTGCCCCCCAGGAAATGCAGCAGAGGCCGGGCATTGCCCCGTACCGACCGGCCTTCGCTCAAAAGGTAAGGGAGCAGCACCGGCGCGCACGTGGCCAGGCACGATGCACCATTGGCCAGTCCAAGCAGAAACCCCTGGACGATGACAGTCATGCGCTCCAGCTTACCGCAAATGCGCTCGAGGTTCGAGGGATTGTCGCGGCTGGGTATCCTCTGCTTGTGGCCGGCCCGTTTGCGTATTACTTACACGCAACTCATTCGCTGCCTGGCAAGAACGTTTCACCGCTGAGACGCGAAGGCGCCAAGACTCAAATTAACGTATTGGATGCCCGAGTGCTTCGCGGCTTTGCGTCTTCGCGTCTCGGCGGTGCGCTTTTGTTGCGGCAATGCTGCGCCGTGTATTTCGTGGTTGTTTTAACTGTCGCCTGCCGCCTGCCGCACGATGGCCACGGTTTGCTGCGCGGCCTTCCGTGCACGCCGGGCGTCCTTTTCACGATAGAAGTCGGAAGGCGTCAGGTCTTCACTGCCGTAGAAGGCCAGTTCCCGATCCCGGCGCAGGCTGCGCGAGTGTTCGCACAAGACCTCCAGCTGTTTCTGGACAAGTAACGGGAAAACCTCGCGGTTGGCTTCGAGAATATCACTGACGTCGTGAACGTGCGGGGTTTCGATCCGGAAGAACCGGAGCAGCGCCTTCAGTGCCAGTTCGACAACCTCCTGAGATTCCCTGACCACATCGGCCCAGGCTGCGCCCTTATACAGGGTGTCAAGAGCCTTGAGCCGCAGTTCGGACCTCTTGAGATAATCTTCGGCCAGCTTGGTGTTCTGCATCTCCCCTCACCCAGTACGGCAACCCGTAAGAAAGCCTGCGCCGGATGTTGTTTTCCAGCATGAAATGCCGCAGACGCGCAAGATACTTTGATACCGACAGCTGCCGCTCCCAGAGGACAATACCCTCCAGGGCGACCTCAAACCACAAGCTGCCGGCGTTTTCGCAAGACTCCGGCAGCCGGCAGAAGTGCGGAGAAAGACGTTGCGATATCCCGGCGCGTGCGGCGAAGCCGTCCCATCGTGCGTAGAGATCCCGGTTCAGGGCACACGAGGGGTGCAACACCAGCAGGAGATCGATATCGGAGTGAGCCCCGGCACTCCCCCTTGCCTTCGAGCCGAAGAGCACGATGCCCTCCAGGTCCGGCTCAAACTCGTCGAGGATGGAGGCGAGCGAGACGGGGTCCGCCGTGCCGCGCACTCGACCGGGCGGCGGCGGCTGAGACTCCCGTGCCAGCAAGGCTTCGAGCGCGAGGACGCAGACCGAGTTCAACGACCTGCGTGCTCTGGCAGCATGTTCCTTCAGGGCCCTGTGCTGCTCCTCGGGTATGCGGATCAGTATCTTGCTCATACGCTCCATATGCTAGCATAATGATAGCACTCAGCCCTCCCCCATGCTAGCAGATTTCCCGCGGGGGATGGGGACCATCGTCTGCGGGCAGGCGGCAATATCGCGGAAAAGGGGAAGATCCAGTTTTTTCCGTTTCTGCAATTTCATGACAGCGCGGCAAACTCCTTGGAACCGTCCAGGAGGCGCGCCATGGCAAGCGCTTTGGAACGCACATCGAGCCCGAGGGAGCACTGGACGTCACACCTGCTGCAGCTCCGGCAGGCGATATCCGCCGGTGTCCATGCGCGCAGCGTATCCCGGGCT
The DNA here is from genome assembly GCA_964353465.1 of uncultured Acidobacteriota bacterium. Taxonomy (GTDB): domain Bacteria; phylum Acidobacteriota; class UBA6911; order UBA6911; family UBA6911; genus JAFNAG01. Next base: position 26,467 of record CAYGWQ010000028.1, read on the forward strand.
CGTTCCGGTCTCTCATGGCCGAACGCATACATGGAGGCACGCATGAGGGTAGGGATATCCATGCCGGCCGGACACTGCGCCACGCAGCGGCTGCACTGCTGGCAATACATGCCGGAGAGGCCCAGCGTCTCTCCCAGTCTCAGGTCCTGCCGCTCCTCCGGCGTAAGGGCCAGATCATCCATGATCGACAGGTCTTCCTGCAGCTCGTCGTAGTTGGAAAACGCCGGGATGGTCGTATGGACGTTTTCATCCTGAAGCACCCATTTGAGGGCGGCTTTCATGTTGATCTTCCTGCGGGTTCCGGCCCAGTAAACTCCGGCCTGCGTCTTCATGGCCACAATCCCGAGCCCGGCCTTGGCTGCCTGGCCGATGGCAGCCCGGACATCTTCCCGATGAGATTGCCGGAAGTTGTAGGCGGTGAGGATCATGTCCCAGAATCCGCTCTCGGCGGCAGCGCGGATCACCTCCGGCTCGTTGCTGTGCGTCCCGAGTCCGACAAAGCGCGCCTTCCCGCTGGTTTTCAGTTTTTCAAAGGCCTTCATGTACGGACCGTGGAGCGCGGTTTCCCGGCGGCTGATGGAAACGAAGTAGAAGATATCGACATACTCGAGGCCGAGACGCTGCAGACTACCCTCGAGCGATTCCTGGATGAGCCCGGGATCGGCGCCTGTCCCGAGGTCCAGGGACAGCCCACCTCCCCGGTCAAACTGATAGGGCAGATCCGGGCTGCTGGCGATCACATAGGAATCGCGAGGAAGTTCCCGGAGGGCCGCGCCGAGCAGGCGCTCGTGATTCCTCTCTGAATACGAGCTCGAGGTATGAAAATAGACGATCCCCTGATCATGTGCCGCACGGACAAGCTCAATAGCGTAGATGGACCCCATGCTCACGACAGGAAGCCGGAGGCCGGTCCGCCCGAGCGTGCGGTATACGAGATTCCGGTCCTTGGATTGTTTCTGCGGCACCGGGCGGGAGCAGGCGGAGAGAAACGCAGAACCTGCGATTCCCGCTGCTCCCGTCTTCAGAAAATTCCTGCGAGACGTGAATCGATGCTTTTTCATGGCGGAATCGTCCTGTCGGATTCGCGTGATCCTCACCAGCATGTTTTTGCGGCAAGCTGCAAACCCCGTCCGGCGGCCGGGGCCTACTGGCCGGCCGAATTACAGATCTTGTAACAGATTCCGCCCCTTTACGTCTAATCTTTTGACGAAAGAGAGATGCGGATGGAAAAAGGCGGAATTTTCGAGGACATCCGGCAGATGCGCCGGGAACTGGGATCGGAGTAATCCATGAAAGCCATCGAGCGTTCCATGATTGCCGGCACTGCATTGGTGCTGCTTCTCTTGTTCCTGTATCCGCCGTTTATGAGCATCGATCCCCAATCGGAGGGTCGCGTGCATGCGGCCCTGGGACACCATGCCATCTGGGATCCGCCGCCGCCGGAGTTCGCTTTTCGAACTCTTTACCCGAATGCGCCGGAACTCCCGAATGCAGAACGCCTGGCCGGTTTTATGCCCAGAGTCAACAGGGTCCGGCTCACGATCTACGCTCTGGCGGTCGGGCTGGCAGGGAGTCTTGCCCTATCAGTGCTCAGAAGACGAAGTCGCCGGATCCATCTTCATTAGTTCCAATCGGCGCCGTGGCCATGGAAGGTCATGCTGTCGCTCACGTTCCCCTTGTGGGCGCCGCGGGCTAAAGCAATGTGGCCGCTTGCCGGCGGCTGGCAGCAGAGCTATGGGCGGCGACATGCGCTCGGCATCAAGCCGCCGCGTCTGCTCCAGTCCGGGGACAGCAGTATTGGGGACAAGATCTTCCTCCGGGATGCTGATGTGCACGACAGGGTGCGCAGTGTGGCACGCCACGAACTGACCCACGCCTTCACCGCCAGTCTCCGTCTGCCTGCCTGGCTCAAGGAGGGTGTGGCGATGGTTGCGGTGGACCGCTTCTTCGACAGGCCGACGGTGAAACGGGAGACACTGGAGACGCTTGGGCGAATGGTGGACCAAACTCGCTCGCGGAGCGATAGGAAGTTGCGTGTTCGTGATCCCGATGAACTCGTGTACAGCTATGTGCGCGGCTATTGGCTGGTTCGCTACCTTGAAGAAACGCGGCCGGGCCTCGTGGCGGAACT
>CAYGWQ010000029.1:0-10548 GCA_964353465.1 uncultured Acidobacteriota bacterium
AGGTTACGAACACCACATGGTATTCCTGCTGCATCTCGGCGCGGGTTCCCACAATCCCGCGAAAGGATCCGGTCTTGGATAGGAGGTCGTCAATCATCGTCGCGAGCTTGGCCGGCGGGATGCCGGCGGCCATACGTTCTGTAAATTGAGCCGTCACCTTGTCAAGCTGGCGCGCGAAGAGATCGGCCGCCAGAACCTTGCTCTGCGCCTGGAAATCCTGAGCCGGCAGGGCAGCCAACCATAACGGAATCGAGACAACCAAAGCAGCCAGTGATTTTCGTATCATGCGATACCTCCCTTAGGTTGCGAGTTTTTGGGCCACCTTGCGATAGGCGTCACGAAAAGGCACGCCCGCTTTGACCAGCCTGTAGGCTTCCTCCGTTGCATAGATTTCCGAAGTGCAAGCCTGCCTGCATCTGGCCGCGTCCACCTCGATCTGTTCCACGACACGCGTCATGATGGTCAGGCTGCTCTCGGTGATCTCGAAACTCTCCATCAGCGGTCTCTTGGTCTTCTGCAGATCCCGGTTGTAGCCGGAGATCAGGTTGCCGATGATCCCTTTGATCATGAATTCGTTGGCGACGACCGCATGGTATTGCGCCCGGGCGATCTCCAGGACGTCGGGATTCCGCTTCTGCGGCATGATCGAGCTTCCGGTGCAAAGGTTCCTGGGCAGGCGGACGAAACCAATCTCATCCATGGAAAACAGGATAAGGTCTGAGCACATCTTGTTCAGGTCGAACATTACATTGGTAAGGGCAGAGACCACGATCGCTTCGAACTTCCCCCGGCTATTTTGCACGTAGAGCGGGCTTTTCTGCAGCCTGGTGAATCCGAGGTCGCGGGCGGTTTGCCGCCGGTCGAGCTTGAAGACCGGGATGCCGTACCCTGCGCCTGTGCCCAGGGGATTCCGATCCAGCAGCTCGAGCACGGCCCGGATCACGATCTTATTGTCCTGCAGGCTCTCGGCTGCTGCTTTCAGCCATACAGCGAAAGATGAAGGCATAGCTTTCCGGGCGTGGGTGTACCCGGGCATGGTCACTTTCGCCAGCATCCGTGCTCTGCGCCGCAAGGCGCCGGTGCATGAGTCGAGCCGATGCTGCAGATCGAGAAGCTTGTCCCGCGCATACAGCCGGATAGCGGTGGCAACCTGGTCGTTCCGTGATCTTGCGGTGTGAATCTTTTTCCCCAGGTCCCCCAGGGCCGCCACGAGAAACTTCTCGATGGCTGTCAATCCGTCCTCGTCCTCGGGCGCAATCCGGAACCTGCCGCGCTTATCCAGTTCGAGGATGCGGCGCAGCTCGCGAACGAGCTTGCGTCTTTCGCTTTCGGTAAGGATGCCGGCCTTGTGCAAGGCTCCGGCATGGGCGATGGATGCGATGCAGTCATATTTCAGCAGCGCCCTGTCCAGCAGGTAGTCGTCTCCCACGGTATAGCGTTCCACGTCCTTGTCGAGGCTGTACCCCTTATCCCAGAGCTTCATTTCACACCCCAGGCATGCTTCTTCTTGTTCATAATGGCATTGTGTGCCATCAGCCGAATGGCGTTGATCCTGATGAAACCCGAGGAATCTTCCTGGTTGAACCCCCCTTCAATGTTCATGCTGGAAAGGTCCTGATCGTATAAAGAGCTTGTGGATTCCCTGCCGATCACGAACACATTCCCTTTGTAGAGCTTCAGATAGACCTTGCCGTCGATTACCTCCTGGCTCTTGTCGATGGCAGCCATCAGGAAATCCATCTCCGGGCTGAACCAGAAACCGTAATAGATCAGTTCCGAGAGCTTGGCCGTGAGCATGTCGCGCAGACGCATGACTTCACGGTCCATGGCCACCCCCTCTATGTCTTTATGGGCAATGTGCAGAATGGTGCCGCCGGGAGTTTCATAGATGCCCCGGGACTTGATGCCGACGTAGCGGTTTTCCACCATATCTACACGTCCGATGCCATGTTCGCTCCCCAACTGGTTCAGATACATAAACAATGGCAGGGGGCTCTTCTCTATCGTGCCGTTGTCCAGGTTCTGCACCTGGATCGGGACGCCGTCTTTGAATTCGATCATGATCCGGGTCGGCTGCAGCGGCGCATCTTCGGGATCGACAGTTCGCGAGTAGACATCTTTTGCGGGCTCGAGCGCGGGGTCCTCGAGGATGCCGGACTCGTGGCTGATGTGGAAGAGGTTCTCATCCTCGCTGTAGGGCTTGCCTTCGGTTGCCTGGACCGGGATGCCGTAGAGTTCGGCATATTTCATCAGGTCGGGCCGTCCCTTGAACTCACGCAGGAACTCCGCATCCTTCCAGGGCGCAAGCACCTTGATGCCCGGCTTTAGTGCGTAGTAGGAGAGCTCGAAGCGGACCTGGTCGTTGCCTTTGCCGGTGGCACCGTGCGAAACCCATGTGGCATGTTCAGCACTGGCGATCTCGATCTGTTTTTTGGCAATCAGGGGTCTGGCTATGGCCGTGCCGAGAAGGTAGCGCCCCTCGTATAGTGCGTTCGCCTTGATCACGGGAAAGATATAATGGATGACAAATTCCTCCTTGAGATCCTCCACATATACCTTGGAAGCTCCCGTTGCCAGCGCTTTTTCCCTGATCTTGCCAAAATCCTCCTGCTGTCCGACATCCGCCACATAGGCGACAACATCGCAGCCCTTATTGACCAGCCACTTCAAAATCACCGAAGTATCCAGGCCTCCGCTATAAGCAAGCACGACTTTCTCGATTGGCATCCGCGTCCTCCAGACCGGCAAAATATTGATAATTCAAAAAGAATAGCGAATAGCGGGCGCCGGCTCAATTGCTAGATAGCAATCGGGGGACAGTCGCCAGTGTCCCCTATGTCGCATTGCTTTGGGACACTGGTGACTGTTCCCCCGGGAATCCATTCCGGCCGCGCACCGACGCGGCGATAAGGGGAAAATAGCGAAAAGGATTGACATGGAGTCAAAAGCGCGTACAATTCAGCCTTTTTATCGTTGCTGCAATTATAGGAAAGGAGGCTGAAATATGGCGGAGAAACTGTCGAAAACAGCCCGTGCAAGCCTTGGCGACAAGGGGTCGAGCTACGCAAGAGCTTGCCCCAGCTGTGGCACCGGCATGGTGGCAACTCAGGTGGTCAAGTATCGCCAGGTGCCCGGCGGGATGTATTGGATCTGTCCCAAAGACGGCGAACGCGTAAAGATCTAGCTGTCATGGGATATGCGTTTCTGCAATACCCGAGGGCAGTGATGTCACGCGTCACTGCCCTTTTTCTATGCTCCCGATTGCGCGGCGGGGAAGGAGACGAACCTCTCCCGGGAGCTTGCGTGGATTTCTTTCTTGAGGCCTCTGCGTTCTCCGCGCCTCGGCGGTGAAAAGTCCTTTCCAGCCCGAAGAGAATCTACAACCAAGTAGTATAATCTCGTCGTATGCGCTCAAGCCCTCTGTCTTCCACGCCCGGCCCGTTTCGCGGCGGGCGCCGCTATAATTCCTACGGCGCTTTCCTGAAAGAGAAATTCGGCTGCCGGGTTTCCAAGGTTGTGGTCGATGCCGGTTTTTCGTGCCCGAACCGCGACGGAACCGTCGGGGTCGGAGGCTGCTCATACTGCAACAATGATGCGTTCCGGCCCGCCACGGCAACGAGTGGAGATCCCGTTGCCCGCCAGGTGGAGCGCGGGATTGCCTACCTGAGGCAGCGGTATCGCGCGCAGAAGTTCATCGTGTACTTCCAGCCTTTCACCAACACCTTTGCGCCTCTGGAGAAACTGATCCCGCTGTATGAAGCTGCATTCGCTGATCGGGACGTAATCGGCATCGCGATCGGCACACGCCCTGATTGCGTGGAAGAAGACAAGATCGCCTGGCTTGAAAATCTGGCGCGCACCCATTTTGTCACCCTGGAGCTCGGTCTTGAATCGGTCCATGACCAGACGCTGGCCCGCATCCATCGCGGGCACGACTATGAATGCTGGCGGCGCGCGCTGCGGCGAACCATTGGACGGGGCATCTACACTGGCGCGCACCTGATCCTGGGATTTCCATGGGAAAGCCGGGCGGAGATGCTCGGGATGGCGGAGGCTGTCTCAGGCATCGGCCTGGATTTTCTCAAGCTGCATCATCTGCATGTGGTGCGAAATACGGCGTTGGGACGGCAATTTCTCAACGAGCCGTTCCCTCTCCTCAGCTACGAGCAGTACCTTGACCTGCTCATCGAGTTTCTGGAAATCCTTGACCCGGCAATCCGTCTGGAGAGGCTATTTGGCCTCACTCAGGAAGAGCAACTGCTGGGCCCCCATTGGGGCAAAACCAAGGCCGAAATCCAGCACGGCATCGAACGTGCACTGGCAGCACGCGCAACCTGGCAGGGGCGCTGCTACCAGGCGCGGCGGCGAGACTACCCGCCCGGCCCATCCGCCGAAAGGTAGGCTTCCAAAGCATCCAGCTCACGCCCCATGTCCTCGACGTGGTTCTGGAACAAGTGGCACAGCGCCAGCCAGCCCTTCACGGCTCCCTGATGATCGACCACCGGGAAATAGCAGCGGCGGCGGCTGAACATCAGCTTCAGCGCCTCGCCCGTCTCCGTATCCACCGTAACCGTTTCCGCGGGAGCGGTCATCACATCTCCCACCTTCGTTGTAGCCGGATCCAGGCCCGCGGCGACCACGCGCGTAAGCACCTCATCTTTGGATAGCGTGCCGGCCAGGCGCTCTCCGTCCATCACGGCCAGGGCACATCCCTGCTCACTCCCCATTATCGGGATTGCCTGTTTTACCGTGGCGTGCATGGAAACCGCGGGGGGCGGTACCTGCGCGATTTTGATCACCTTCATATTGCACCTCCAGAGCGCCTATCAGGTAACTGCGCCGGCTGCACAAAAGCTTTGCCCTCAATTCGGCTCCCCGATGTAGTAGGAGCGGATCCAGTTATCCAGGGTATTCGATGGGTCCTGAATCACTTCCGGGGTGATTTCAAAACGCTGGACGCCCCTTGTCTTGCGGATCAGGCTGAGGCCGTGTTCGTAGTTTTTGAAGGTTTCGGCGAAGACGTCCTCTATTCTCTTTTCGCTGTCGATTGCCTTTTGGGCAAGCAGGAGCGCGGCCTCCTGCTGCAGCTGAATCTCGATCCCGTTCCGTGCAGACCACTGTGCAGCAATTTTCCCGGCTTGCTGTGCCAGATCATCGATTTGTGTGACCGAGGAGACTTGCTGAAGCTGCTCCAGGACCTGCAACGGAGAGTCCACGAGCTCGGCGGTCACTTTCAGGCTGCGAATAGCCGAATGCGGCAGGTGGTATTTGAACTCGCGGAAAGTGCGCTCGCACACGCTGACCAGGCTGCGAGCCCCGGTCTGCTCGAGGTAAGCCTTCTCCGCAAGACGATGCAAGCCCTCGTCCGTAAAGATCAGATCGATGCCATACGCTTCGAACGCTTGATGGTATTGCCAGATAATCGACCCTTCAGAGTTTTTCAGGATCTGGAACAGATCTTCAACCCCTAACTCGCTGCAGGTGACGATCACCGGCAGGCGCCCGATGAACTCGGATTCAAATCCGAATTCGATGAAGTCCTTGCTCTTGACGAGCACGAGGCAATCCTCATCCCGGCACGATGATGCGGTCTGATTCCGGAAGCCGATGCTCTGCGCGCCCACACGCTTCCGGATGATCGGGACCAACCCGTTAAACGCACCGCTGACGATGAAAAGTATGTGTCGCGTGTTGATGATCTGGCGGGTGACTTTCCCCTTAGCCTGAAACTCCATTGCCGCCTGCAGCTGCGAGGTCAGATCGAACGGCGTTCGCAGGGCAACCTCGGTCTCTTCCAGGAGTTTAAGCAGGCCCCGCTGGACCCCGCCCCCGCTCACATCCCGCCCGAGGATATTGGCCGGAGTCGCGATCTTATCAATCTCGTCGAGGTAAATAATGCCGTATTCAGCCAGGCGGATGTTGCCATCTGCTTTGTGGACGAGTTCGCGCACCAGATCGTCGACATCGCCGCCGACGTATCCGGTTTCCGAAAACTTGGTAGCGTCGGCTTTGACGAAGGGAACCCCTATCAAATCCGCAATCGTGCGCACCAGGTAGGTTTTGCCGACCCCTGTGGGACCCAGCATGATGATATTCTGCTTTGCATACTCCTTGCAGGGGCCGCCGCTCGAACATTGCTTGATATGGTTGTAGTGGTCACAAATGGCTGTGGCGAGGACTTTTTTAGCGTTGTCCTGCTTGATTACGAAACGATCGAGGTAGTTCTTGATGTCGCGCGGCAGATACTCAAATTCCAGATCAATTGGGGCTTCTTTGGACTCTGTCCCCTCATCCGCGGTTCTTGCTTGATCCGGGTGTGCTGTCATGATCCCCAGCTGCACACGATCGCCATATTTGCGTGAGAAGAACTCCTCCATATCTCGCCGCAGTTCATCGGGATTTGGCCAGGGTGGGGCAGGATCCTTGGACAATGGGAAAAACCTCCTTGATTCAATTACTTCTGCAGACAACCGCCAGGGTTCGTCCTCAAAAAGTATGAGACTCTATAGCGGAAAAATCAATCATTGCGGGATAAGCCGGGGGATTCAGGTCAGCGGCGCGCTCTTCTTCTGGCGATTTCGATCTTCTTCACCAGGGGTTTGGCTCGCTTGGCCAGTTTATCCAGGGCTCGGGTGCGCCTCTTGGCAACAGCAATCTTTGGATGTCGGGCGGCCGCCGCCTCGCGGACGTGCCTTGTTGCAATTGCTTTTTTGCGAGCCGGTTTTTTTCGCGCTATTTCGATTGCTGCCGGCTCCTGGACTTCCTTCTCGAAATCATGGAACAAAACGGCGCAACGCTGGCTCAATGCCGGGTCACCCGAGTAGGCCTGTACTATTCGTGCGAGCCGGGCAATGTGAGCTTTGACCATAACATAGAAGTCTAAGGCTCTTTCCGTCCATTCGGCTCGCAGGCGGCGGATCAAGGGGGCGTAGACCTTGAGAATCATCGGTTCTTCGATATCAAGCGTAGTAACGAGGCAGGCCTGGAGAGAGCCCGCCGGCTTGCTCGCCTCCTCAGGCAGGATCAGCCCCGTTGCGCGCACGAGCTCTTTCTCCTGCTTTTTCAAGGATTGCCAGAACGAGGGAGGTAGCTTTTTAAGGCTTTCAGCCTGAGCTTGCAGGTCGCTGCCCATGGCAGCCCACGAATCACTCACCAGGCTGTTGCCCTCAAAGCGCTGCTGTAACTGCAGGTAAAACTTGGCAATGGCCTTCTCTAGCTTTGAAAGTGGACTTCGCAATCTAAGTGGCAAGTTCTTCATAATTCAAAGCAGATAACGCCTGGATGTTTAGTCTGTAAATAATATGCCACGCAGGTCATTGAGGAAATCCCGACTGCGAATATGCAGTCTAGCAACTATTTATTGAGGTGTAAAGCTCAATCGCGAAGGTTATTCCCGGCTTACTGCGTGTTCCAGGAAGCTCACCCGGCAGTTGCCGGCATCGAGACGGATTCTGGTTCCCAGAGGGAGAGCCCAGTTTTCGGCTCCATGTCCGGCAGGAAAGTTTGCAATAACAGGCACTTCCAGTTTCATTAGAATATCTCTGAGCACCTCTGCCGCAGTGGTTCCAGGCTTTGCAGGTTCACAATCTTGAAAATTGCCCAGCAACACACCGGCAATGCCATCCAATTTCCGGGCCAGCCGAAGCTGCGTAAGCATTCGGTCGATACGATATGGAGGTTCGCCAAGATCTTCCAGGAAAAGGATTTTCCCTTCCGTTGCGATTTCATAGGGTGTGCCCAGGCTGGTCACAATCAAAGAAAGGCAGCCGCCGGCTAATTCGCCTTCTACTGTTCCGGGCGCCCAGGCCTCGAGACCGGGGAACGAGAAATCGGGGAGATAGGAGGGATCAGTCCACAGCAACAGGAGGTGCTTTTCCTGTTCCCCACCGATATTTCCCAGGGCCGGCGATGTGGTCATGGGTCCATGAAAGGTCACCCAACCGAAACGGCGCCGGAAGTACAGATGCAGGGTTGTCAGGTCGCTGAAGCCCATGAAAATCTTGCAGTGGCGCCGCAAACGTCCCTGGTGGATCAGGTGGATCAAGCGGGAACACCCAAAGCCGCCTCGAAGCGAAACAATTGCCTTCACGGACGGATCCTCAAACGCGCCCATGAGCTCGGAGGCGCGCTCTTCGTCGCTGCCGGCCAGGTAGCCCAGCGAATGGAATATGCGCTCATTGAAACGCACGCGGAATCCCATGCGTTCGAGTGCGGCAATCCCGCGCTCAAAGTCATCGCGCTGCTCGATGGGCCCGGCCGGGGCGACGATGGCGATGGTGTCGCCGATGTGGACGGCCTTAGGTCGAACGATCGGAATATCCATAATGAAATACAATTAAGGCTATAATAAGCGGGTCATTTTGGGAATCTGGGATTTGGAATTTGAATTGCGGAATTTGCTGCAGCCATCGCGCTCACGCAGGCATCGCAAGCTGCAGGACCCTCAAATCCAAAATCTTTAACCTGAAATCCAAAACGACTTCAAGAAACTCCAACTGTTTCCGACACCCAAACCATCTCGTTGAGGTTAGGAGATGCTCAATTACATTTGGCTTGGCCTGGTTATTCTTGCCGTTGTCCTGGGGGGAATCAACGGCAAAATAGAGAATGTAACCAAAGCGGCAATTGATGCGGCAGGTAATGCGGTCACCATTGCCATTCAACTTATCGGAGTCATGGCACTCTGGCTGGGGATAATGAAAATCGCGGAGGATTCGGGGCTGATGTCTCTTCTGGCCCGTGCCATTGCTCCGGTGATGCGACGGCTGTTCCCTGAAGTGCCTCCCGACCATCCGGCGATGGGAAGCATGATGATGAACATTGCGGCCAACATGCTGGGGCTAAGCAATGCGGCGACTCCCCTTGGGCTGAAGGCAATGGAAGATCTCGAAAAACTCAACCGCTTTCCCGGCGTGGCAACAAATGCCATGTGCCTGTTCCTGACGATCAACACAGCGGGCGTGCAACTGATTCCTGCTACGATGATCAGCCTGATGGCCGCCGCTGGATCCAAAGATGCGACCGCCATTATTGGAACCACCTTTGCCGCGACCGTGATTTCTCTGGTTGCCGGCCTGGCCGCCGCCAAACTCCTGGAAAGGGTGAGATTTTTCTCGGTGGCACGAGCCTCCCGGGAGGGAGGGAAGTCATGATTCAGAACGTGATTTCCCAGATTTCCGTTTGGGCTATCCCGGTATTTCTCCTCCTTATCCCCTTGTATGGCGCACTCCGGCGCGTGAAGGTCTACGAAAGTTTTGTGGAAGGGGCCAAGGAAGGATTTCAAGTGGGTGTACGCATCATTCCGTACCTGGTGGCCATTCTGGTGGCGGTCGGCATGCTGCGCGGGTCAGGCGCAATCGATATGCTTTCGATCTGGCTGGATCCTTTGTTGCGAGGGATCGGCCTGCCGGCGGAGATTCTCCCCCTGGCCATCATGAGGCCCCTTTCCGGGAGCGGGTCGCTCGGCATCGTCACCGAGCTGATCAAGACTCACGGTCCGGATTCCTTTCTGGCGCGACTTGGAGCAACGGCTTATGCCAGCACGGAAACCACCTTTTATGTCCTGGCGGTGTATTTCGGTGCGGTTGGCATCAAGAAGGCGCGGCATGCAGTAGTTTCCGGTCTATTTGCGGACATCGTCAGCTTGATCGCCGCGGTTTTCATCTGCACGTTGGTCTTCGGCCGTTGATCCCGGATTGGGCCTGCCGTGAGCCTGAGCAGGCTGAGGACAGACTCGGAGGAGTCTGCGCATTTTTTTGGCTTCTGGCTTATCGCAATCAACGAGCATACAATCGTCAAACACCAGTTATGAATTGTCGTCTGATTGTCTGTGACAAGAAGCGTCCCGTTCCTAGGTAAAGCATCCAAGGTCCGGGACCATCAGGCAAAAGGCATTTTCCGGGCTGAGCCTATATCTTTGAAAGGAGCCCAAGTATCATGAATCTAACGGAAAAATATCGCCCGATTTTCGGCACAATATTAGTGTCCCTGCTGCTGAGTGGCGCTCTGCTGCCGGCGATAGCCGTGGCGCAGTCTCTTACCCCTTCGATCGTCGGACTACTGCCTGATTCCGTAAGAGCCGGCAGCCCGGGTTTTACCCTCAATGTGCTGGGCGCCCAGTTCGCGACCGGGGCCGTCGTGCAATGGAATGGCGCCGGCCGTGCAACGAACTTCTTCAGCTCGTCGCTCCTGGAGGCTACGATCCCGGCGACGGACCTGGTGACTGGCGGGACGGTTCAGGTTATGGTAGTCAATCCCGGCAACGTGATCTCGAACATCGCCACATTTTCAATCCTCACCGGCAATCCGGTTCCCGTGCTGACGGGCCTCACCCCATCAACGATTCTAGCGGGAGGCGGCGATTTCTCCTTGCATGCGGTCGGAGAGAATTTTACAGAACAATCCATCGTGCTCTGGAACGGCGAAATCCGGCCGACGACATTTCTCGACGGCAACACCCTGGCAGCGGATATCACTGCAGCGGATATCGCAGAGCCCGGCACAGCATCCATTACGGTGCGTGATAGTGCTCCGGGGGGTGGCACATCG
>CAYGWQ010000029.1:10558-27617 GCA_964353465.1 uncultured Acidobacteriota bacterium
CCGTAGAATTCACAATCAGCCAATATCTCAGCTCCTACTTTCCCCAGGTGGCTGTGGACGGCGGCTACACTACGATCTTCACAATCATCAATACCGGCCCCACAGGTGACAACGGATTGTTGACGCTGACTGACCAGGCGGGGAATCCGCTTACGGTCACCGCTACCGAGCCCTCAGGCGCCCCTGTAACCAATTCTGTCATCCCGGTTTCCATCCCGGGCTACGGAATCAGAATCATCACGGTAAATATTCCCGGATCGGGTGGCCCAATCCCAAAGGTCGGCTGGGCCCGATTGGACAGCGCCATGGGGCTGCTGAGCGGCGTGGCCACATTTCAGACCAGGCAAGGCTCCGTGTTGACTTCCATCGCAGGGGTGCTGCCGACGCAACTGCAGTATTTCGTCACGATACCGGTCGATAATAATCTGAGCGTCGGCCGGCGAACCGGATTTGCGATCGCCAATCCGGGAGCGAACACTGTTCACCTCAGCATCACGGTTATGGACGCGGACGGAAACCAGGTCGGCACCCCGATCCCCCTGGTGCTGGCCGGGCACAGGCAGATGGCTCGATTTCTGGATGAGTTTGCGACTCAGTATGGGAACTTCCGGGGTTCCATGGTAATCGTTGGGGATGGCGCCGCCGATTCGTTTGTCTCGGTCGCGCTCATGCTCAATCAAGGACCGACACCTCAGGGCCTCATGTCCGTGATTCCGGTGATAACGTGCATCGGTACCACCCTGCCCTAGGGGATCGCCACCGCAAGTCCGGATGTTCGGTGACGGGCTACGTAGGGCCGGGTCGGGTCCTGCAGCCACGCAGCGCAGACCTCTGCCGCAGGGGCCGGTCACCGAATATCCCGGCGTGGTATTTCCTCAAAAACTGCAACGAGGATACTGTATAATTGGCCAATCATTGTGCCATAGCGTCTGGAATATCAATAGCGCGTAGGGTATGCCGCCAGCCTTCGCACTGAGGCGATGAGAGCCGGCGCAGTGATCCGGCTGGGGTGCCGGGGTGCCTGCGGGTATGAGGAACCGGTGAGGGAAGGGTTGGTTAGGTACCAGAGTCGTTGTTCTAGCATTGCTGGATTCCTGCGGGAAGGGGAAAAGAGAATGTGCATTTCGCCTCGCCCGGCAACGTGCCGGATTGGCTGGTATTGGCTGCGCTGCACCGTCATCGCGGTTGCGGCGATCGCTTTCTTGTCCGCTATTTCCGGTCCCGTCACATTCGCCCAGGCTCCGGCGCAGGATGCAACCCTGGCTGCCTCTCACAGGGGCGGGGAATCCAGTCTCAAGCTCCCGGATCTAGGTCAGGTCAGCTTCCAGGACATCAATGCCCGGACTCTCTTGAAAGGCGGACTGCTGATGTGCCTTCTGGGGCTGCTTTTTGGATTGATCATTTTCAGGCAGCTCAAGAACCTTCCGGTCCACAACTCCATGCGGGAGATTTCAGAGCTGATATATGAAACCTGCAAGACCTACCTCATCACGCAAGGGAAGTTCATCCTCATCCTGGAACTGTTTATCGGCACGATCATGGTCCTGTATTTCGGTCTCCTTCAGCACTTTGAAGCCATCAAAGTCGTCATCATTGTGGTCTTCAGCCTGATCGGGATCGGCGGCAGCTATGGAGTGGCCTGGTTTGGCATTCGCATCAACACTTTCGCCAATTCGCGCACCGCATTCGCCAGCCTTGGAGGCAGGCCCTTTCCGCTGTTTGAGATCCCGCTCAAGGCCGGGATGAGCATCGGCATGCTGCTCATCAGCGTCGAGCTTTTCATGATGTTGTGCATCCTGCTCTTTATTCCGGGCGATTATGCCGGGCCATGCTTTATCGGTTTTGCCATCGGCGAGTCACTGGGAGCCGCCGCCCTGCGCATCGCCGGAGGCATTTTCACCAAGATCGCCGACATCGGCTCCGACCTGATGAAGATTGTATTCAACATCAAGGAGGACGACGCGCGCAATCCGGGGGTAATTGCTGACTGCACGGGTGACAATGCCGGCGATTCCATCGGTCCTACGGCCGACGGCTTTGAGACCTATGGCGTTACCGGGGTCGCGCTGATCACATTTATCCTTCTGGCGGTGCCTGAGCAAGTTACGCAGATTAAGCTTCTGGTCTGGCTTTTTGTCATGCGCATCATGATGATTGTTGCCAGCGGTCTTTCGTACCTCCTGAATCAGGCGATCGCCCGGCGGCGATTCGAAAGAGCCGAAACCATGAATTTTGAGCTGCCGCTTACATCGCTCGTCTGGCTTACGTCAGGTGTTTCCGTGCTGCTGACCTACGTTGTTTCCTATGACCTGATTGCCGATCTGGGTGACGGCACCCTCTGGTGGAAGCTCTCGACCATCATTACCTGCGGCACCCTGGCAGGTGCGGTCATTCCCGAGTTGGTCAAAGTTTTTACCTCGACGCAGTCGGGCCATGTGCGAGAGGTGGTTGCGTCGGCGCGGGAAGGCGGGGCCTCGCTGTGCATATTGTCCGGCCTTGTGGCAGGCAACTACAGTTCCTATTGGCTCGGCATCGTCATTGTCGTGCTTATGGGCATTGCGCACTTCATCAGCACTATGGGATTGAGTTCTTTGATGAGCGCGGCGCCCGTTTTTGCGTTTGGCTTGGTGGCATTCGGATTTCTGGGTATGGGACCTGTTACGATTGCGGTCGATTCTTACGGCCCGGTGACGGATAATGCACAGTCGATCTTTGAGCTTTCCGTGATCGAGAATATCCCCGGCATCAAGGAGGAGATCCAACGGGACTACGGCTTCGAGCCTGAGTTTGAAACCGCCAAGCATCTTCTCGAAGAGAATGATGGGGCCGGCAACACCTTCAAGGCAACCGCGAAGCCCGTGCTGATCGGCACCGCCGTCGTGGGCTCGACGACCATGATCTTCTCCACCATTATCCTGCTCACCGACAGCCTAACGCATAACCTGGAGAAACTCTCCATCATGCATCCGCAGTTCCTGCTCGGCCTGATTGTGGGCGGTGCGATGATCTATTGGTTCACCGGGGCCTCGACGCAGGCCGTTACCACCGGCGCCTACCGTGCAGTGGAATTCATCAAAGCCAATATCCGCCTCGAAGGGGTTGAGAAAGCCTCGGTGAGCGACAGCAAGAAAGTGGTGGAGATCTGCACTCAATATGCGCAGCGCGGGATGTTCAATATCTTCCTGACTGTCTTTTTTGCGACCCTCGCCTTTGCTTTTTTCGAGCCGTTCTTTTTCATCGGCTACTTGATCTCGATCGCGTTGTTCGGTCTGTTCCAGGCAATCTTCATGGCCAACGCCGGCGGTGCCTGGGATAACGCCAAGAAGATTGTCGAGGTGACCTTGGGTGAGAGGGGCACGATGTTGCACGCCGCTACGGTTGTGGGAGATACGGTCGGGGACCCTTTCAAGGATACCTCCTCGGTTGCGATGAATCCGGTGATCAAATTCACCACGTTGTTTGGCTTGCTGGCTGTGGAGCTGGCGGTCCAGATGACCGCCGATGTCAGCCAGCTCTTCACCCAGACCCTGGCCGGCGCTTTTTTTGTCGTCGCCAGCTTTTTTGTGTATCGCAGCTTCTATGGCATGCGCATCCGATCCGGTGCCAGGTGATAGAAGCGCAGCGATGCAGCTGCATCTGTGATTCAGAGAGTAAGGGTGGCAAGGCGGGAAGGGGCAGAAAAGAACAAGCGAACCATGAAGACCTCAAAGGGGCAAGCGCTTTTGCCTCCTCTGCATCCGGCGAAGATTTCTTTGAGGTTTTGGAGGTCTTCGTGGTTGGTTTCTATTGCCAGTGTCTGAATCGCAGCGGCTGCATATTGATTCTGGATCAAGGCAGCGCGCAGATGCTATCCTCCTCTTTCGTGAACGGAAGGGTTCCAGTACGATTATCCTGGCTGCCGCTGATTACCGCTGCCCCACTTCTCCTGGCGACCGAACACTTGTGTGCACATCCCGGTCCTGCGACGTCGCCGCGTTCGATTTGGAATCTCAGCCCCCGCCGACTGAAGCTGCCGCTCACGAAGATTTACCTTATGTTTGGGAAGGCGGCCGGCCCGGAATGGTTGCTGAAGGCAGATACGGAAGACCATGTGAAATCTGCAGTAACGCCGGTACCTGGTCCTCCGTATATACTAAGCAGTGGGCTTCGCTGTCCCGGGTACCAGGCGGCGGGGATGTGGTCATTGCCGGCAGTTCTGTAGCGGAAGCAGGAGGAATCGCTTTTTTTCGGCCGCAGGTTGATACTTTTTGCTCGCAGTGTCATCATATCTTGGAGGGATGTGTCGGCCGGATTGGGTCGATTGCGTCATTCGGTTGAGACTTTTTTTAAGATGAAGCGGAAGTATTTTGGTCTCAACAGATAGCAGGGCAGAAGGGGTGCTTGATATGCAGGCGGGGAGTTCGAACAGACGCTCGTTGCTGCAGAAGCTCCATGATTGGGCTTCGGGAGGTGGACCTACCAGGCCGTCGCTTTTCCAATACATACAAGACGAACCTGATACCGGGATTTGGCCGGACTTGTGGAATATTTTGCGCCACCCGATCCGCTCCTTTCAGGAAGACCGGCATGCTCCGCGTACGCGCGCCTCGCTATTCCATTACCTCGAACAGCCGGGCGAGGCCGGCGGCCCGGTTGACTGGAAAGAGATTTTCAAGGACCTGTTTACCGGCTATCGCTTCGCGGTTTTCATACCCTCTCTGTGGTCGGATCAGCAGGAGCTGAACGAAGAGCGCGCGGCGATGCGCACGCGCAGGATGGAAGCGGGTATTGCCTCTCTGCTCATTCATCTGCTGATCGTAGGAGTTGCTGTTTTTCTAGTATACGGCAAAGGGATGGAGCCGCCCCCTCAGAAGGATCCGGTGATTTTTGTCCAATCTCCCATGAATCTGCCCTTCGAGGGAGATGGCCGCGAAGGGGGTGGCGGCGGTGGCGGCGGGAAGCGTGAGAAGGAGCCGCCCTCCGGAGGGCGCATGCCTGACACCACGCGCGTGCAATTCATGCCGCCTGATCCTGGCCAGCCCAAGCCGCTCGTGCCGGATGAGAATCCTCTGGATATGAGGGCTTCGGTGCAAATGCCGATCGACTTCCCCACCAACATGGCTTTGCCGATTGGCGATATCACGGCTCCCCCCAGCGATCGCCTCTCCTCCGGCCCCGGCAGCGGCGGAGGGATCGGCACCGGCACTGGGACCGGGGCTGGGCCGGGCTCAGGACCGGGAGTGGGCCCAGGCAGTGGCGGCGGTTATGGCGGCGGGTCCGGAGGAGGCATCGGCACCGGCAACGGCCCTTATATATCGGGCAACGGGGTAACGGAACCTGTGGCGATTGATCAGCCTAAGCCTCCCTATACTGAAGAAGCACGCAAGACGCGGACCGAAGGAGTTGTCCTGCTCCAGGTGATCATCCGGTCCAACGGAAGGGTGGATGGCATTCGCGTGATCAAGAGCCTGGGGAACGGCCTCGATGAATCCGCCATCAACACGATTGCCACCAAGTGGCGCTTCCGGCCGGCGATGTTTCTCGGGAAACCGGTTGATTTTCAGGCTCAAATCGAGGTGACCTTCCGCCTGTTTTAGCGCAGCGGCTTTACGGACTGATCGAGTCCGAGTTTTATCGGGGAGACCGAGCCTATGGCTATGTCAGTGGGAAACAAGGGATACAATGCGCAAATCAATATCACCCCCTATATTGATATTCTGCTGGTCCTGCTGATTATCTTCATGGTAGCCTCCCCTTTGAAACAATGGGACCAGGAGGTCAGGGTTCCAAAGCCGGCTCCCGTGCAACCGCTGAAAGATGTCAAATCCGATTCGGTGATTCTCGAGGTGGACCTGAATCACGATATCCGCATTAACCAGAGGCCGGTGACTCTTGATGAACTTCAGGCGACGTTGTATACCATTTACCGTGGCCGCGTCGACAAAAACATGTTCATCAGGGGGGACGGTGGTCTCCAATACGGTTTCGTGTTCCAGATATTGGACATCGCCAAGCGGTCCGGCGTGGGCGACATTGCTCTCCTCGGCAAGTCAACCGCCAAGAGCGAACCCCAAAAAGCCTCCGGCGGCAGCACCAACTGATCCGCATTCCGTTTCCAGCGTAGTGGAAAAGCTGTAACTCTTCGTGTATCATCGCTTCAAGGTGAGCTGCCTTTCGCAAACCGAGAAAGCTCTTCTTGGAGACCTGGCAGGGTTCCTCGACAGATTTCAAGCCGGACCTGGAGCAAGCACCGGAATCGACATGGCCGGCAGGGCAGCCCTTCACGCTCTGGCTGCTGGGGAATGCCCGCTGGATCTGGCCGATCCTGGTGATTGCCGTCGTCTTAAACCGGGGACGTCTCCCATGTTCACCTATTTGCCGCGATCCCACTTATCTCCCGACTGTCCGAGAAAACCAGCAGACATGGGGGACGTCCCCGGTTTATTGAGATCGTGCTGGCAAACGGCGCTCAAGTAGTCTCACACACAATGTCGGAAGAGGATGTTGAACGTATCTTCCGACAGCCGTTTACCATGGTGGCGGCTGAGGCAGAGGTGATTGATGTCAATGACGCCAGCGTTCCGCACCCGCGCGGCTTTGGCAATAACGTGCGCGCGCTCGGAACTTATGTCCGCGAAAAGATGCTGGTCAGATTGGAAGAAGGCATTCGGAAGATGACTTCCTTGCCGGCACAAACTTTCAACCTATCTTATTGTCTCCGTCTCCGCTGGTGGCCCAATTATCGCTGTTCACACCATCGTCCTGCCGTTGGTGACAAAGATCGGGACGCTTCCTGATGACCGTGATTGAATATCGGCAAATGGAGGCTCTGCTTGTGGAAAATCAGACGCGGGAACGACGATACGATCTGGACTGGCTCCGGGTAATCGCTTTTGGGCTGCTCATTCTCTTTCACACCGGGATGATGTTCGTGTCCTGGGATTGGCATGTCAAAAATCCCGAAACGAGCCCGGTGCTCGAGTGGTGCATGCGCTTTCTCCACGAGTGGCGAATGCCGCTCCTTTTCTTTATCTCCGGCGCGGCTGTGTGGTTTGCCATGGAGAAATACGCCCTCGGCGGCTATTTGCGGGAACGGTTCGTCCGGCTTCTGGTGCCCTTGATCTTCGGCATGCTGGTGGTGATCCCGCCGCAGGTATACTTCGAACGTCGATTCCAAGGGTGGGCCTACGCTTCTTTCTGGGAGTTCTATCCCACCATCTTCACATCGGGAAGCTACCCTCAAGGAAACATGAGCTGGCACCACCTCTGGTATGTTCCATACATCTTTAGCTACTCCATATTGCTGTTGCCGCTTTTCCTCCTGTTGCGGACGGTGCGGGGGCGGCGGATGATGGTTTTGCTGCGGCAAGGCCTCTCGCGTCCCGGTGCGTTGCTGCTCCTCTGCGTCCCTTCCGCCGTGAGTGACCTGTGCCTGCGCCCTTTCTGGCCCGGAGACTACAACAACCTGACGGCCGACTGGGGTAACTTCACTTCAAAAGCCGTGGTTTTTCTTGCCGGCTTTCTCCTTTGTTCCGGAGAGGAAGTGTGGGATGCGATTGAACGCCATCGCCTTCGACACTTATGGATGGGGCTGGCGGCCATTAGCCTGCTGCACTTCTGCTGGTATTCGGATTGGGAGATCCAGGGGATTGCCCGGCAGGTTTATCGCGTATTGCGTGCCTTCAATCTCTGGTGCTGGCTCCTGGCTTTGCTGGGACTCGGGCGGCGGTACCTGCGCGCCAATCACCCATTCCTTAAATACGCGACGGAAGCAGTCTACCCCTGGTACATCCTTCACCAGACGGTCATCGTGGCAATTGGGTATTACGTGGCCGGTTGGAACATGGGGCTCTGGTGGAAATACCTCTTTGTTCTGGCCGCCATGGCCCTGGTTACCGGCATCCTTTACGAGTTCTTGATCCGGCGGCTCGTCATTCTGCGTCCGCTTTTCGGCCTCAAAATAAAAACAGGGGCGAACAAGGCCCGGGTGCTGGTTCCGCAATGCGCCGCCGCTGAAGGGGGGAAATCATGCTGATTCTGAGACACTGCCGAATGGCGCTCCTCTTTTTTGCTGCGGCCCTGTCAGGCATGCTGATCCTGGCCTGTGGCGGCGCAGGCCGGATGGTGAGTGCGACAGTGGACTCGATATCCCTGCGAGCCAACACCGTGGGCCTTTCCAGCCGGCAGCCAGTGCGGATCTATCTGCCACCCTCGTACACCCGCTCTCAGCGGCGTTACCCCGTGTTGTACTTCCTGCCCGGCTTTGACGACCTGTGCTTCGCCAAAACCTTGGCTGACCCGCATTTTGCGGTCCCGGGGCGAGCCCCGCCCTTCGCGCCGACTCTCTCCACACGAAATCCAACCCTGCGCCGGGCACCGGCCTCCGGACAGGGCTTCATAAACTAGAAACTGGGGATGCTCTTAACTGGCCAATCATCTGCCCGAGCGCTGATTTGCTCCACAATTCCCTATAAACCAAGACGCTCGTGCAGATGATTGGCCGGTTAAGAGCGTCCCCGTTTCCTCGCAAGAAAGCGGGATTGGCCGCGCCTCCTGGTCTTCACTCGTTCGATCAGCTCATGTACCCGCCCGGGCTTCAAGTTCTCATGATCATACGCTTTCACATCGCACTCGTTGTCGATTTCAATGATGACGTTGCGATAGCCGCGCCCTGAATCCTCAATCGCGGTCCCCGAACCGCATCCGCACTTGATTTGTGTAGCCTGGCTTCAGCACGATCGCATCCTTCACCCAGTTGCCCCAGGCGAGGTTGGGGACGTTGTACTCGTTGTTGATGATGAAGCGCACGTTTCCGCGGGCCAGGCCAGAAGGCGCGGCAAGCACTTCCATGCGCACCGCGTCCCTCCCATCCGACACCGCCTGCAGGCGGCTCTCCGAACCGCGGATTATCGCGGAGGCAAAGTAAATGTCTTCCTTGGTGCTGCGGAAATCCCTGGTCCCTCGTCCGCCCGGGTCATTCCTCGTGAACAGGATGAACTCCCGCTCGTCCTCGGCCCAGGGCCAGGCAGGCTTCTCCCCGTAATGCTGGGAGTGGCCTCTCCCTTCGCGCTGCGCGACTCCGGCGTTCCTGCCGATGTGATCATCGGGGTAGGCGGACCAGAGACCCTTTCTCCGCCAGGCCAGCCGGTCCACCTCGCTCGTCAGGACGTAGGCGACGCCGACTTCCCAATAGCCGCCCACGTCCCGCTTGTACCCTTCGTCGATCACCTGGCGCGTGAGCGGTGGAAGAGTGCCCAGTGTGTATCGCGTCGTGATCAACCCCTGGCCATCGATTCTTACCTGGAATCCGACGTCCACGGAAGCATAGCCGCCCGAGATATTCACGACGGCTTCGGCACCCTCCTGAGCGGCGCTGATGCTCTTCGAAGCCCACTCGCCCACATGTTGGCCCACCAAATTCAGCCAGGGCCCACTCTCGATGATCCTGGTCCCTTTGTAGGAGCCCCTGGTGATCAGTCCGGTCTGGCGGCTGAAGACCAGTTCAAAGGCGGTGCCCTTAACGGTAATGCTGTCGGGCCGGTCCTCGACTGCCGGAGCCGGACCCCGGGGCGACGGCACGGCCGGCGGTGGCGGCGGATTGACCGACAGGTTGTACTCGTCCACCAGGATGTCGCCCATCCGGAAGAACTTCAGGTTGATCTCATCTCCGTCCTTCCAGGCCCGCGGGGGTAGCCGCAGGAGGCCCAGCGCGTGCGGTTCTACGCTGGGACCGGGCAATTGCCCGGATTCGCGGCCCACCGTCCACCGCACCGAAAGCTCTTTGAGATTTGTGTGGTCGAACCAGTTCCGGAGGGGAATCTGCAACTCTCCCTTGCCGGGGTTTGGCAGCGGATTGCCGTCGACCCGCACCGGGGAGTATGCCTTCTTGGTGAGCCAGAACTCAGGCTTCTCACGCCTCCAGCCGTCGATCAGGCCCCAGTCGTTGCGCGAGACCACCAGCCGATCCTCGGGCGCAATGGAGGAGTTATCCACGCTCCCCCAAATCGCTCCCCCCAAAGCGCCTTCGGTGGAGATGATCCTCTCCCAGAAGAGCTTGATGCTGTGGCCCCAGAAATTGTTGATGCCGGGGTCCCGCCGCAGTTCCTCGGTGATGTAGACCGGGACGTGCGCGTACTCGTCGTGGAGAACGGGGTAGCCGGTTGGGTCTGTGCCCCTTTCACGGTTTGGCTCCAGGTCGCCGCCGGGCACCGGTCCGCCGGAAGCCAAATCACGCCGGGTAGAGGGGTAGTGGAAGCTGTAGATATCCTGCACCTGCGCCTGCAGTTCCGGCGGCACCAGGTGGCTCCAACTGAACTTCAGGGGCCGGGAGGTGTCCTCGGCCCGGGCATACTCCGCTTCTTTCAGAATGTTGCTGCCCCAGGATGACTCGTTCCCGAGGGACCAGATGATGACGGACGGGTGGCTCCGGTCCCTTTCCATCATCTCCGCGAGCTGGCTCAGGAAGTGCCTGGTGAGCTCGGGGCTGCTGACGGCAGCGCTCCGAGCCATCGAAATCGAGTTCTCCGATTCGACGTACATCCCGTACCGGTCGCACGCGTCGAGGAACTCCTGGTTGGTCGGGTAGTGTGAGGTCCGGATGTAGTTGATGTTCCCGGCGCGGAAGAGGCGTACGTCCAAATCGAGGATCTCGGGCGGCACGCTCCGGCCCGTGAGCGGGTAAATGTCTTTTCGATTGATTCCGCGCAGCTTTACCTCTTTTCCGTTAACCAGGAGCTTCTTGCCAACCCTTTCGACCTCTCGGAACCCTACCTTCTTAGCCACCGCCTGTTGGGCTGCACCGCCTGAGACGACGCTGGCCTCCAAAGTGTAAAGGTTGGGGTGTTCGGCATCCCACTTGACCGGAGCGGCGACCGGGATTTCGACGATGGTTTCGGGCTTATTGCGGGTGAGGTCAACGCCGGCCGGCTTCAGGGGGACGCCCTTCCCGTCTGCGTCCTTCAGAGTGAGGTTGACCCGCGCGCTGTTGCCCTGGTTGAAGCTCATGCAGATCCAGACCTTCAGGACGGCATCCCGGTAGCTGCTGTCCAAGTCCGTCTCAATGTTGAGCCGGGCGAGGTAGTCCTGAGGCAGCGCGATGAGCCGCACGCTTCGCAGGATGCCGCCGCTGTTGTAGAATGACAGTCCTTCCGTCTCATCGGTGGCGGCTACGGCGACCCAGGCCTCCTTCCCGGGTGAGACATGGTCCGTGATATCGCAGTCCCAGGTTGTGAACGCGCCAAAGTGAACGCGAAGGTAGATGCCGTTAATCCAAGCCTTAGCTTGGCCGGAAACGCCGTCGAACTGAAGGAGGATCCGCTTTCCAGCGAAATCCGCGGGAATGGCGATTCTCTTCTTGAAGGCATACTCCCGTCCGCGCGAGACAATGATGCCTTGCGGAACCACATGGCTGGGGATTCGAATGTCCTGCCATGATTCAGGGTCAACCGAGTTGCTCCAGAATTCGGCAGGAGGCGCGGGATTGACCTTCCAGGCACCGTCCAGAGACACAACGGGATGCTTGACTCCCAGCGTGGCAGTGGGCCTCGGTACAATGACGGGCCGCGGCCAGATCTTGTTCTCCGGGACAACTGCCGCGCTGAGCAGGATGGCCGGCGTGACCAGCAGCAGCACCAGTCTGAGAGTAATCGTGGAAGCAAAGGGACGGGCTGTTCGCATGTTCGGATTAAACATAATGTGTTGTTTTTTCCGCGCGAGCTGAATTTCTGCTCCGGCCGATGACTCTCCGCTCCTGTCCTTAGCGGTAACTACTTCGCCGGCTGTATTCCGGCCAGCAGGAATACCAGCGGCGCTTGCCAGTTTATGGCGATTTCGTTAGCCGCGTAGGCCGCCTCCTCGTCGAGATACATCTTGGCGGGCGGCATGCCGGTCTTGAGCTTCTCTCTCATGGCTGGATCGCCGGGAAACCGGTTCGGACCGCCCGACACCATTCCGGGCCATGGTGCTTTGAGTCCGTCGGCGCCGCTCGGACGGTGATGCGGGTTCATGAATGCGTTACTCCCCACCTGGGTGACATAGCTCAGCGAAAACGTATTCCTCCCGAGCAGGTAGTGCAGGTTATCAAGGGCTGTGTTCACGTAGGCCGGGTTAGGTTTGAAAATGTTGGCCACCAGGAGCTGCAGCCCATAGTTGGCCACCACGCCGTTCGAACCCCAAACGTAGTCGCGAGGAGTCATCGTGATCCGGTACCCGTTCTGGGCGGCGCGCTTGACGATCTCGTCGGCTGCGGCGATGGAGTCGTTCCGGATGGCCTCGACCGCCTCGGCGTTCTTGCCCTTGCCCAGCGCGTAAGTCCACAGCCCCATGGTGCTGACATCGCCCCAAGTCTGCGGCCCGATGGGCCGGATGCTCTTCCGCAGCGCGCCGTAGTTCTCGAGGAAGAACTTGTGGTAGGCCTCGTCGCCGGTAGTGCGATAAAGCTCAGCAGCCGCCCATAGCCGCTCATCCGCCAGGTTGCCGTCGCCGTATCCGCCGGTCGCCACTCCCTGTGGGTTGTTGAACCTCACGTTGGGGTACTTCTCCAGCCAGGCGTAGGCCCGTTTTGCCGCCGCAAGGCAATCGGCGGCGAACTTGGCGTCGAACGGCCTGTAGAGCCGGCCCGCTATCGCCATCACCGCCGCAAAGTCCCCGCCGGCGCCCGAGTTCTTGTAGGGCTCCGAGCCCGTTCCGATCACCAGGTTCATCCCTTTATCTATCTCGGGCATGATAAAACCTGGAAACTGCGCCGTGGTTTGCTTGTGCCACACACCGCCGTCGTCGGGATCCTGCATGGTGAGCATCCACTCCAGGTTCCAGCGGATTTCGTCCAGGATGTCGGGGGTCTTGTTCTTTGACTCGGGGATGTTGAGGTTGACCTTCCCGATCCGGTCCGCGAAGAGTTCGTAAGTCCACAGCAGCGTCCCGGTCGTGATACCTGAGTTGACGATGTACCGCCCATAGTCGCCGGCGTCATGCCAGCCTTTCAGGGAGACATGCGGGCCGGTCTTGCCCGCGGAGGCGTGGTAGGCGCCCTCCAGATGACACGCCTCGTGCTTATACCCGGGAAACTCCGGACCCAAGTCCACGGCAGTTCCGCAGCGCTGCCCGTAGAACGCGCGCATGGCGAGGTAGTAGGCGCGCTTGTAGACGTCGGCGGCAATCGAGAACTCCCAACTCCTCCCCACGCCCGGCACCTCGATGTAGTACTTCCCGGCCTTGGTCAGCTCAGTGAATTCCGCGATCTGAACGTTGTCTCCGCTGTCCGCATCGGCCGCCGGCGCGCTCAGCTTGCCCTGAAACGCTGCAGCATTGCCTGAGACGCTGCGAACCGTGAACTCCGTTGCCGGTGTTGCCGATACCACGACAGCCACCTTGGGAGCTGAGGGCAGATAGCCTGTCTGATCCACCTTGATTTCTGTCGTGGGTGCGGTGGCCGCATAGGCGCCTGCACACATCAGTAGTCCTGTAATGATCCGTCTCATAGACGCCAATCCCCCAAGAAATGAATTATATCCTTTCATATAATAAGGGCCGTATCTGTAGTTTCCAGTTTTTGCATTAGAAAAGTTGACCTCAGTGCATGGCTGCCTTCGGTTATTCCCGCCAACCAGGCGCTGTGCACGCCGGCTCTAATCTATAAACTGGATTCTACAGATACGACCCCCTAGGGATTGTCAAGACCGTGAGGCCTGGAATGCCTCGGAAATCCTTAGGATTTTGGGTGAGGATCTTGAGATTGTGCTGGACAGCCAAAGCAGCCAGCCAGAGATCCTGAATCCGATGGGTCGAGGGGCGCCCGGCGCTGTCGAGGTCGGCGGCAAGCCGACCGAAGGTGACGCCGGTTGCGGCGTCGATGGGCAGGCACGGCTTGTTTCTGATCCGCGCCACGGCTGCCGCGCGCTTGTGCCGCTGGCCGGCTGTTTGCGCCCGATGAACGCCGTATTCGAGTTCGGCGAGCACAGGGGGAGCGAGATATACGGGCTCCGCACCAGTGAGGGCCGCTACATCGCCGGGCGCGAGCCTGCCTCGCTCCACATCAATCCAGATTGAAGTGTCGATGATCACGCCCATGGGTCGCGCGCCTCCCTTTTGAGCTTGCGATCGCCCCTGGCTGCGTCCTTCAGCCATGCCCTCCCCTCATCGTCGTCGAGTGTGCGATATAGATCCGCCATCACTTCCAATGCGGTGAGCCGTGCGGCTCCCGGGGACATTTTCGCCACCGGGTGCTTGCCTCTCATGACGACAATTTCGTCCCCGCCCCGTGCCAGTTCGTCAAGCACGCGGCTGAAATTGCGGCTGATTTCGGTCGCTGTCAGTATTTTCATGCCGACCTCCTGATCAGATAATCTGATACTATCATACATTCTGACCCAACGATACCTGGAAGGAGCAACGAATCCCCAAAAGCCTCTCCCGGCAGTACCAACTGATGCCCATTTCGTTTCCAGCGCAGTGGAAAAGCTGTAACTCTTGGTGTATCATCGCTTCAAGGTGAGCTGCCTTTCGCAAATGGAGAAAGCTCTTCTTGGAGACCTGGCACGGTTCCTCGACAGATTTCAAGCCACATCAGGAGCGAGCGCCGGAATCGGCACGACCGGCACGGCACCCTCTCGCGCTCTGGCTGCTGGGGAACGCCCGCTGGATCTGGCCGATCCTGGTGATTGCCGTCGTCTTCGCGATCACGAGATCCGACCTGCGGAGCATCGATTATCGGCGCGTTCGTGCTGCCCTTTACGGCATGGATGTCTCCCTGTTGATGCTTGCCGGGCTTCTCACCGTGGCCAACTTCGCCGTAATGGGAATCTATGATGTCATTTGTTTCCGCGGCTCCCGTGTGCGCGCGGGTGAGCGGTGGTGGATTGGAACGCTGGCTTTTGCCTGGAGCAACTTCTTGACCCTCGGTCCGCTCGCAGGGCCTGCGATCCGGTTTTGGCTCTATCGGCCCTTCGGCGTCAGCTTCAGCATGTTGCGCCAGGCGATTGCCTCCATTGTCTTTGGCTATGGCGGCGCGCTGATGTTTTGGATTGCCGTCATTCTCGTGCCCTTGCCGGGATCGGGATGGGTCACATTCGCGATACGGTCCGGGCTGGTTTTTCTGGCGGCGTTTCTCGGCGGCCTGGTGGCCGGAAAGATCCAGCACTGGAAACCGCTTCCTGACTGGATTCGCGGACTGAACGTGAACTGGTCCGCCCTTTTCATGTTGGGGGTTCTGGACTGGCTGCTCGCGTTTGTGGTATTTGTAGCGATTCTCCGCTCCGGTGGAATCACTCTGGATCTCTACCATCTCGGGCGCCTTTTTTTCCTCGGCCAGGGGGTGGGCGTGTTGAGCCTGATCCCCGGGGGGTTGGCGAGCGCAGATGCCTTTTGGCTGGCGGCGTTGGGCGCGGTCCGTGAAAAGGCGGTGGCGGGACTGCTGGTATTCCGCATGTCCTATTACCTGTTTCCCTGGTTCGCCGCGACCCTGCTGCTTTTGCGCCGCGCGGTCCATGGGAAGGTGCGCTGGGCTCTGCCGGCCCGCTGGTTTGTCTCCGTGATCGTGCTCCTGTCCGGCGCCCTGATGCTGATCCGCTCCGCAACGCCCACCCTGACGCAGCGCCTGCGGATCCTGGAGCAGATGGTCCCGCTAACGGTCCTGGAAACCTCACATCTCGCCAGTGCGCTTTTCGGTTTGTTCCTTTTTGTCGTGGCCCGCGGTTTGATGAAAGGGTATCGCAACGCCTATCGAACTACTCTGGCTCTTCTGCTTGGCGGCGCCCTGGGTAGCGTGCTCAAGGGGCTGGATTATGAAGAGGCGATCATATTCGTCCTGACGGCTGCGCTGCTCTGGACACAGGCCGGGCTGTTTAAACTCCCCAGCCGAAAGGGCGGCACCGCCATTGCCATCCTTGCTCCGATCGTGCTTGCCGTCTTTGTTTTTGCCGCAACGGGGATTGCTTCTTTCGATGGACGTGAGCTATCCGGCGCACTCTGGCTTACGTTTGACCACACCGCCGAGGGCGCGCGTTTCCTGCGTGCCTTGTGCGTGTTGTTACTTGCCGGATTGCTCGTCGGCATCTACCTCATCATGAGGATCCCACACCGCTATGTTCCTCCCGCGAGCGAAGAAATCGATCGCGCGCTCGCCCTTTACCAGAGGCTGGGCAAGGGGACCCATGCTCTCACGGCCGCCAACCTGGACAAGACGATTCTCTTCCTCAATGACAGCGGCTTCTGCCTCTACCGGACGATCGGGCATTACATGGCGGTATTTGCGGATCCGACCCTGGCTCCCGGGATGGAGAGATATTGTGTGAGCATGCTCCTTCAAAGGGCCGCAGAGTTGGACCGTACCCTCGTTTTTTATCAGATATCCGCCCATTGGCTCCCGGTGTTGCACGACTTCGGTTACTCCTTCTTCAAGCTGGGCGAAGAGGCGATTGTGGAACTGGACCGCTTCAACATTCATGGGAACAAAGGCAAAGCCATGCGGAATGCGCTGAACCGGTTCAGCACTGACGGGTACAGGTTCCAGGTCTTGACGGCCGTGGAGGTTTCGCATCGCCTCCCGGAACTGAAAGACATCTCCGACGCCTGGTTGCGCAGCAAAATGGTCCGGGAAAAGCAGTACTCGATTGGTTTTTTTGATGCCGCCTACCTGTCGAAGGGCCCGTGCGCTATGGTGAGCAATGGCGCCGGGCGGATGGTGGCGTTCAGCAACATGTTGCTGGGCCCGAACCGTGAGGAGTTCTCCGTCGATCTGATGCGATATACCCCGGATTGCCCGAACGGCGTAATGGACCTGCTCCTCCTCCATCTCTTCGATTGGGGCAGGGAGCAGGGATACCGGAATTTCAACCTCGGCATAGCTCCTTTATCCACCTTCGGTGCAGTCCGGCAGGCACACCTGGGCGAACGTCTGGCGAACATCCTGTTCCAGCACGGAGAGCACTGGTACAATTTCAAAGGGATTCGCCTATTCAAGGAGAAGTATGATCCGCGCTGGGTGCCGCGCTATCTGGCTTACCCGGCGTTCTGGATGTGGCCGCAAGTGACTGTGAATATAGCAGCTCTGATTGCCGGAGGCTGGAGGAACATTATCTTCCCT
>CAYGWQ010000030.1:0-27478 GCA_964353465.1 uncultured Acidobacteriota bacterium
AAACTCCCTCCCCTGGTAGATCAACTCGATGATCTCATACCGGAAGAGGATCATTCCAACAGTGGCAGGAAAAGTCAGGCAGGCTGCCAGACGAAGGCTGCTTGCAACTGTATCCCTGAGTTTGCCGATGTTATTCCGAGCGGCATGGAATGAAACGGTCGCGAGCGTCGTCGTCGCGATCGCCACCCCGAAAAGACCAATGGGGAGCTGCATCAGCCGGAACGCGTAATTGAGATAGGAGACCGGCCCATTGCCATAGTGAATGGCCAGCTGGGTATCGACGACAATGTTGACCTGTGTGGCCGACAGCCCGATGATCGCCGGCAGCATGAGCCTTGCCATCTGCCGGACACCCGGGTCTTTGAAATCAACCAGGGGCCGATAACGAAATCCCTCCCGATAAGCCGTGGGGAACTGCACAAGGAACTGGCTGGCACCTCCCACCACGGCGCCGATCGCCATGGACACCACGGGTGCAAGTCCGAATCTGGGCATGAGTGGAGAGAGAAAAATGCCCGCCAGGATCGAGCAGACGTTGAACGCCGAGGGCGCCATGGCCGGGATAAAAAACCTGCCTCTGGCATTGAGCATTCCCATGGCCGCAGCCGCGAGCGCCACAAACAGCAAAAACGGCGACATAATGCGGGTCATCTGCACCGTCAACTCGAATTTTCCCGGGATGGTGCGTGATCCGGCCGCAAGCAGATAGACAAATCCTGAAGCCCCGAAGTAGATGAGCAGCGTAATCCCGGACAGGATGATCACAAGTGCGTTGATGACCCGATTGGCGAGGAGCCAGGCCTCTTCCTTCCCCTTGTCATTGATGGTTCGGATGAAGGTGGGAACAAAAGCTGAACTCAGGGCTCCTTCGGCGAACAGGTCGCGCAGCATGTTGGGAATCCGAAAGGCAACATTGAAAGCGTCCGTATAGTAGCCGGCCCCGAAGTAACGGGACATGACCATCTCGCGCCCCACCGCCAGGATGCGGCTGATCATGGTCGCGGCGCTGATGGATCCGGCTGCACCAGCCAGACTTCGATCTTGCGCGGGAGGCTGCCGATCCGCTTCAGGTTGGCTTGCATCGTTTCGGGTAAGATTGGACATCAATCTGCAGCCTATTCCTTGACTGGCCAGGAGTCCTATATTACCATAGGCGTGTAATGCGGCAATATGTTGATTTGTATATGTTTCCTCGATACCAGCATGAGCGCGCGCGGGTATAGTCCGCGCCCGCAGGACAGCTCACCTGTTGCCTGATGTCACCCGGACGATTATGAAGCTATCCGAAATCGCCAACAAGCTCGCCTGCGAGATGCGCACGGACATAGACGTGGAAATATCGGGAGTTGCCGGCATCGAGGAGGCCGGCCCCGGCCAGATAACTTTCGTATCCAACCGGAAGTACATCAGCCACATCAAAGATACCAAGGCTTCAGCCATCATTCTCGGGCTTGACATGCCGGATGTCGTCATCCCCAGCCTGCGAACGGCGAATCCCTACCTTGCCTTTGCGCGCGTCCTCGAGCTCTTTTACACGCCAATACTCCCGGCGCCCGGACTGCATGCTGCCGCCGTAATCGCCCGGGATGCCCAAATCGGGCCCGATGCCAGTATCGGCCCCTATGTGGTGATCGGCACCGGCTGCAGGATAGGCGCGCGTGCCACCTTGTATCCCCAAGTGGTTCTTTACCCCGGCGCTTGCCTGGGTGACGATGTCGTTCTGCACGCCGGGGTGATTGTGCGTGAGCTTTGCGAGATCGGAAACCGCGTTACGATCCAGAACGGCAGCATCATCGGCAGCGATGGATTCGGCTTCGCCCCTGTAGGGGATGGTACTTTTTACAAGATCCGCCAGTCAGGCCGGGTGGTCATCGAGGATGATGTCGAAATAGGAGCCAACACGACCATAGACCGCGCCGCCGTCGGAGATACCAGGATCCGCAGGGGTGCGAAACTGGACAATCTGGTTCAGATCGGCCACGGGGTTCAAGTGGGTGAAAACTCGGTTCTGGCGGCACAGGTCGGCGTGGCCGGCTCAACCAAGCTGGGACGCAACGTTCAGGCCGGCGGCCAGGTGGGCTTTGCCGGGCATCAGGAGGTCGGGGATGGCGCGATCATAACGGCGCAGAGTGGCGTCCACGGTGAGATCAAGGCGGGCTCGATCCTGTCAGGCTCGCCCGGTTTCGATAACGCTGTCTGGCGGCGCACGGTGGTGGCTTTGCCAAAATTGCCCGAGCTGCTGCGGCAGGTCCGGGCTTTGGAGAAGGATCTCGAGCTGTTGAAGGAGCAGCTGAAGCGGAAGGATGACAAATAAGTGGTGGAGCAAAGCCGGCCCGTGCCGATAAGTGGCATAGGCTATTCGAGAAGCTGACTCGCAGTCCGGGGTCACGGTATGGCCGGCTCGCCGGCACATACCCGCATCCCCGGGCTGCGGGATGACTTCCCTTCCTCCACGCCCATTCCGGACGATTCACACCAAACTCCACCAAGATCATCACCTGATTGAGTTCACTCTGTTGCGCGCATCTGGAACGGCGCAACCGTCTGGACCGGAACTCGGGCGGCCGCAGGCGGCACTTCTGGTGGGTCAGCGACATCAAATGCCGGTGCGGCAATCACGAACGGAAGAGACAGACCATGCATGTCGTCATCTGGGTGGAGACCTGGGAAGTGGTCGATCCGCAAACCGCGGCGTGTGTCAGGGCTGCCAAATTGCTCTCTGCTTGATGCAGAGTCGGTGGTCTTGTAGAATGACAATTTTTTGAAGCTTGCGATAACGTTCCCCAAGCAACTTCAGGTTCGGAGGATCATGATGGCCAAGTACGTTTACTTTTTCGGCGGCGGCAAGGCAGACGGCAATGAATCAATGAAAGATCTCCTGGGCGGGAAAGGCGCGAACCTCGCCGAGATGGCGGGACATCCCGCTCTTCGGCTACCGGTGCCGCCCGGCTTCACCATCACAACGGAGGTCTGCACTTATTACTACCAGCATAACCGCAGTTATCCCGGGGAGCTAAAGGGACAGGTCGGCGCGGCCCTGGCCCGGATCGAGAAGCTGATGGGGCTGAAGTTCGGAGATTCCAGCAATCCGCTGCTTGTCTCGGTTCGCTCCGGTGCGCGCCGCTCAATGCCCGGCATGATGGAGACCGTCCTTAATGTGGGCCTGAACGAGGAGACCATCCAGGGTCTGATCGAAAAGAGCGGCGACGCGCGTTTCGCCTACGATGCGTATCGCCGGCTGATCATGATGTATGCGGATGTCGTGATGGAAAAGGCAGCAGGAATCGAGCCGAAGGACGGCAAAGGAATCCGCAAGATCCTCGATGATCTCCTTGCAGAACTCAAGCACGAGAAAGGCTGCAAGAGCGACACGGATCTTGCGGCCGACGATCTCAAGCTCCTGGTAACCCGGTTCAAGGAGACGGTACGTCAGGTGCTCGGCAGGCCATTTCCTGATGATCCCCAGGAACAGCTCTGGGGTGGAATCGGCGCCGTTTTCCAGAGCTGGAACGGCAGGCGGGCCGTCGAGTATCGGCGCATCGAGAGGATTCCCGACGAGTGGGGCACCGCCGTGACGGTGCAGTCCATGGTCTTCGGCAACATGGGCGCAAGCTCCGCGACCGGGGTCGCATTCACGCGCAATCCGGGCACCGGCGAGAACCAGTTCTACGGTGAATACCTTATCAACGCGCAGGGGGAGGATGTCGTTGCCGGCATCCGGACGCCGGCCCCCATCAACGAATATTCGAAGAACGAGCAGAGCAAGCACCTCCCGACTCTCGAGCAGACCATGCCGGATATCTACAAGCAGCTTTACTCCATCCAGAAGCGCCTGGAGAGACACTACAAGGACATGCAGGACATCGAGTTCACTACCGAAAACGGCAAGCTTTACATGCTCCAGTGCCGCGTAGGCAAGCGCAACGGAGTGGCTGCGGTCCGCATGGCGACTGAGATGCACCGCGAGGGTCTGATCGACAGGCCGACCGCGCTTATGCGTGTCGCTCCCAATCAGATAGTGGAACTGCTGCTGCCGATGCTCGATCCGTTGGCCGAGAAAAACACCACAGCAATTGCCAAGGGCCTTCCCGCGGGCCCGGGCGGCGCGAAGGGGCGTGTGGTGTTCACCTCGCAGGCCGCCGTCGAATGGGCCGGCCGAGGCGAGAAGGTGATCCTGGTGCGCGAGGAAACCTCGCCGGAGGATGTCGACGGCATGCACAAGTCTCATGCGATCCTGACCTCCAAGGGCGGCATGACTTCGCACGCCGCCCTGGTCGCCCGCGGCTGGGGCAAGTGCTGTGTGGTCGGTTGCTCCGAGATTGAGGTGGAGTCCGATCACTTTACGACCAAGAGCGGCGAGGTCGTACGCGAAGGGGAGTGGATCTCGATCAACGGTACGAGCGGTCTCGTGTACAAAGGGAGCCTCCCGCTGGTCGATGTCGATCTGGAACACAACCAGTCCTACAAGGACCTCATGGTCCTTTGCGACAAAGTCCGCAAACTTAAGATCCGGACCAACGCGGATACGCCGCGGGATACCCGGAGGGCCGTCCAGTTCGGCGCCGAGGGCATCGGCCTTTTCAGGACCGAGCATATGTTTTACGGCGAGGGGAGCGACAAGCCGCTCTTCCTGCTCCGCAAAATGATCATGAGCAAAACCGTCGAAGAGCGGAAGGCCGTCCTCGCCGAGCTTTCCGTCTATGTCAAGAACGACGTCAAGGCTACCATGGAGGTCCTGGAAGGCCGGCCGGTCACGATCCGGCTGCTCGACCCGCCATTGCACGAGTTCGTGCCGCACAGCGAGGAAAAGCTGACAGCTCTGGCTGCCGAACTTAAAGTTCCCGTAGAGGAAGCGCGAAAACGCGGCGAGGGCTTGAATGAGTCCAATCCGATGCTCGGCCACCGGGGTGTCCGGCTCGGCATCACCTACCCCGAGGTATCGGAGATGCAGATCCGGGCCATCCTGGAAGCCGCCGGCGAGCTGATCCAGGAAGGCAAGAAGGCCCTTCCCGAGATCATGATCCCGGTCACCTGCACGGTCACCGAATTGACGCACCAGAAGAAGATCGTCGACAGAGTCTACGCGGAAGTGTGCCGCAAGCTGGGCCTGAGGAAGATACCGTTCTTTTACGGCACCATGATCGAGATCCCGCGGGCAGCTCTCACAGCCAACCGGATGGCAGAGGTCGCCGAGTTCTTCTCCTACGGGACCAACGACCTCACCCAGATGGGCTTCGGATTTTCCCGTGACGACATCGGAAGTTTCCTGGGCGATTATCTCACCTACAAGATCCTGCCGGATGATCCTTTCCAGACTATCGACCAGGAAGGCATTGGCGAACTCATCAAGCTGGGCATCGAGCGCGGACGTGCCACGCGGCCCAACCTCAAAGTCGGCATCTGCGGGGAGCACGGCGGGGACGCGAACTCGGTGAAGTTCTGCCACCGCGTCGGTATGGACTATGTGTCCTGCTCGCCTTTCCGCGTTCCGATCGCCCGGCTCGCTGCTGCGCAAGTGGTAGCGGAGGAGATCCAGTCCGTGAAGGCCAAACCCGCCGCACGCAAGGCTGCTGTTAAAGCAGCTCCGAAACGGGCCGCCAAGGCAGCGCCGAAGCCGCTCCGCAAGCCGGTGCGCGGGAAGAAGGGGAAGAAGACGCGCAGGTAGACCCTGCGTTTCATTGGAATGAGAAGGCGAGGCTTACGGGCCTCGCCTTTTTTTGAGTGCTCGGAACGGGCCGGACTTGTCCGATCCGGTACGCGGCAATGATCCGCGTGCTGCCTAATCGTAATATTCAAGACCGAGGTGTGTGATCTGCTCCTCTCCCCGCAGATAACGGAGCGTGTTCTTCAGCTTCATCTGCTGGATGAAAAGATCATGCTCCGGATACGCCTGGGAGTGCACAATCCGGGTTTGTGATCTGATTCAACTGACTCGTTCGATAACCATTTGAGAAATGTCGGCGAGGCTCAGAAAGAGCCTGGCCAGCTGGTTGAGCAGGGCCAGGCGATTCTTGCGAACTGCCGGATCCTCTGCCATAACCAGCACCTGATCGAAGAAAGCGTCGACAGCGCCCCGCAACGATGCCATCAGGCGCAAGGCATCGTCATACCGGTGGTTGTTGCGGGCAGCTTGCACACCGGGGTTTACTTCCAGATAGCGCTGCCATAACGAAGATTCCGCGGCGTCGCTCATCAAGGAGGGATCGGGCGGCGCCGCAAGCGTTTCCGACTGCGCCAGGATGTTCATGACGCGCTTGAAGCTGGACGCCAGTGCCTGAAAATCGGGCTCCTGACGCATTTCCTGCAAAGCACGAACCCGCTCCTCAGCATCCACAGGATCGTCAAATCCCACCGCCAGCGCAGCGTTGATACAATCGTAGGAGTATTCCATCTCCTCAAAGACAAAGCGCAAGCGCCCCTCGAAAAATCGCTTCAGCTCGTCGGCGGTCTCCGCGGCCCCTGTGCCCAGCGTTGCCAGACTCCAGGCTATCAGCCGGTCAAGGGATGCATGGATCCGATGATCCAACATGATCTTGAGGATTCCGTTCCCTTGCCGCCGCACGGCAAAAGGATCTTTGGACCCGGTCGGGACGAGGCCCGCCGAGAAGCACCCGCAGACGCTATCCATCCGGTCTGTCAGGGACAGTACAGCTCCCGCCAGTGTGGATGGAGACGGGGAGGTGGAGGTTTTCGGCATGTATTGCTCGTAGATACCTCGCCACACCGTCTCAGGATAGCCTTCTGCGCGCGCATAGAGTCCGCCGACGACTCCCTGCAGATCCGTGAACTCCTTTACCATTTCCGTGACGAGATCGCACTTGAGCAGTTGTGCTGCCGTCTCCAGGTCCGGCAACTCGTGAACGCAACCGGCGGCACCGGCCACCTTGGGCAGCAGAACCAGAATACGCTGCGCTTTTTCGTAATAAGATCCCAGCTTCTGCTGGAACAGCACACTCTGGAGTGATTGGATGCGATCGGCCAGGCGGGTCTTGCGATCCGTATCCCAGAAAAACTCCGCATCGGCGAAGCGCGCGCGCAATACCCGCTCGTGTCCGCCACGAATTTTCCCGCCAGGATCCGCTCCCAGATTGATCACGGCGAGAAAAGCGGGTAATAGGTGCCCCTCCGCATCTACTACCGAAAAGTACTTCTGGTGTTCTTTCATGACGGTCACGAGAATCTCTTCGGGAAGAGCGAGGAAGCGCCGATCGAAAGCTCCACAGACGACGGATGGGTATTCGTTGAGATTCGTCACAGTGTGGAGCAGATCCTCATCGGCCAGAAGGCGCCCGCCGGCAGCTCCTGCCGCAGACTCCAGACCCGCCCGAATGGTCGCCGCGCGCTCCGCGGGGTCCACGATCACGCCGTTTTCCCGGAGGGATTCCTTGAGCGAAGCCAGTCCGGAAACCGCTATTCGACTCTTGCCCAGGAACCGATGGCCTGAGGTAAAGTGCGAGGAAACGACGTCGGCTATGCCAAACCGGACATTCTTGCCGGCAAAAAGCGAAACGATCCAGCGCAGAGGCCTGGCAAACCGAAACTTGTCGGGGCTCCAGACCATTGATTTTGGGAATTCAATCTTTTTGATGGCCGCCGGGATCACGCGCTGCATCACCCTGGCGGTGCTCTCCCCTTTCTGTTTGCGAACGGCTGAAAGGTATTCGCCTTTAGGAGTCTGAACGATCTTGAGCTTTGAGAGCGGAATTCTATTCCTCTCAGCGAACGCAACCGCCGCCCTCGTCGGTTTCCCCTCACAGTCATAGGCAACGCGGCGCGGCGGTCCTGTGATGGTCTCCAGCACATCCTCCTGACGAGAAGGGATATCGCTTAAACCGACCACCAGGCGTCGCGGCGTGTATAGGATGGCGCTTATGTTTGCCGGCAGTCTTTCGGTGCGCAGGCCGTCAACCAGGTGCTGAGCCAGCTGCCTGGTGGCACCTTCCAGCATGGAGGCTGGAATCTCCTCGGTCCCCAGTTCCACTAACAGTTCCGCTTTGTCCATATCAAATCTCCGGGGATCACTGCGCTTGTCCGGGCGCTGCGCCTGCGCCCAGACCCTGAAGCGGCGGGGGTTCCTGCAGTTGGCGACCGGCAACATAGCGGCGCGCCACCTCGCAGGCCAGTTGCCGTACACGCGCAATCAGGCCGACGCGCTCCGTCACGCTGATCGCTCCCCGGGAATCCAGCAGATTGAAGGTATGGGAGCACTTCAAACAATAGTCGTAAGCCGGCAATACGAGATTCAGGCCCAGGAGCTTCTGGCACTCCTCTTCATAAAGATTGAACAGGCTGAAGAGCATGGGGATGCTGGCGGCCTCAAAATTATAGGTGGAGAATTCGACTTCCTCACGGTGGCGGACGGCACGGTAGCTCAGCCCGCCCGTCCAGGTGAGATCATAAATGCTGTCCACTGCGGCGATGAAGGTGCCGATGCGCTCGAGCCCATAGGTGATCTCGCAGCTCACCGGATCCAGGTCAATGCCTCCTGCCTGCTGGAAATAAGTAAATTGCGTGATCTCCAGCCCATCGAGCAGAACCTGCCACCCGATTCCCCATGCACCAAGAGTCGGCGACTCCCAGTTGTCCTCCTCAAAACGCAGATCGTGTTCCCGCAGATCGATGCCGAGCGCCTGCAGGCTCTTCAGGTACAGGTCCTGTGAGTCCGGGGGTGCCGGCTTAAGAATCACCTGGTATTGATAATGTTTTTGGACACGATTGGGATTATCCCCGTAGCGGCCGTCAGCCGGCCGGCGCGATGGCATCACGTATCCCACGCGATATGGCTCCGGACCAAGGACCCTCAGGAACGTCTCCGGTGCCATGGTGCCGGCTCCTACCTCCAGGTCGTACGGTTGCTGCAGTGCGCAACCCTGCCGATCCCAATACTGCTGGAGAGACAGGATAATCTGTTGGAAGTTCTTCGGTTGCATAGGGCTTATCCGCCTTGCA
Organism: uncultured Acidobacteriota bacterium; assembly: GCA_964353465.1. GTDB lineage: Bacteria > Acidobacteriota > UBA6911 > UBA6911 > UBA6911 > JAFNAG01. The sequence continues at coordinate 8,950 of CAYGWQ010000030.1, forward strand.
GCATCTCCTTCACGGTAAGGTACGATTTAAGACGTTTCTCCAAGTGCCATTCAATCAAGTTCTGAGATAGCCGCTCTAATTCCCGGGCTGCAGAAACGGTCAGGGCTTGGGAAGCAAACTGCATCGGGGAAAGTTCCAGCATCCGGTATAGCACGCGGGCGGCATCGGAGCCGATTCTGATTCCCCGTTCCTCTGCACAGTCGCGGCAGCGCCCCTGTCCGGCTTCCAGCCAAGCATAAAACCCATCATCTTTAACACACTTGCCGCAAGCCGAGCAATAGCCATAATTGGGCAGCCAGCCGTTGAGCTTCAAAGCCCAGAATTCGAAGTATCGCAGCAGAGCCTCGTTGGCTCCCATTTGCTCCCCTACCTCGAGAACCGCGAGCAGAAGGCGGAACAGGAGGGCGTTCGGATTGTTCTCCGGCGTCAGTTCCTGCGCCAGTTCCGCGAGATAGCTGAATCCGAATACGCGGTCCAGAGTCGGATTTTTTCCCAGAAAGGAATGGATGATCTCACAATGCCAAAGCCGTGACAGGTCGGCGCCTTCCTTGGCATAGTACTGGAGGCGGACGTGGGTCAGCGGTTCGAGGCACCCGCTCAAGCGACTGCGCGGCTTTTTTGCACCTTGAGCCACGGCGCGAATGGTCCCGCGCTCCCGAGTCAGGAAAACAACAATGCGATCGGCCTCGGCAAGCGCATATTGCCGCAGCACAATGGCCTCTGCCTCAAGGATTGGCATGGGCAAGCACGATTTCGAGTGTGGTTTTGGCGCCGGGCTTGAGCCCGAGGTTACGCAGGAGCAGAGTTGCCTGTCGGGTCCATCCGGAGGCCATCCCGGGATCGATTCGGAAAAACAGAAATCCTTCTCGCCGGAGCGACGGCGAAATCCTGCCCTGTCGCCAGGCAGCGCGTTCCATCCGGAGGCGGGCTTTGCGATCTGTCTCGATGGAATACATGCGTACCTGATATCCGTCGTAATATCGCTCGAAAACCTGGTTGGAACTCATGGCAGGGGAACTTCCATTGCCGATCCGCAGAGACCAGTCGGACCTTCTCAGGTCGAGGGCCTTGGCGCCTGTATTGTGGACTTCGACCCAAAGCGCCACAACTCCGATGCTCGGCAGATAGTCTTCAAACAGCTGCCAGTATTCGTCTTCTTTTTCGATGGCCTTGACACTGACGTCAATCCCCTCGATTGTCGCGTGCCGCATCTCCTGCGGACCAATGTCGGGTGCCTGCAGGGGTACCTGCAACGTTGCGCAGGAAGAGATCATCATTCCGCAGACTGCCAGCAGCGGCATGATCCGGAAACAGCGGGCGAAGCTTGCAGCGTGCATGGGGTGACGCATCATTGAGGTCGCTTAATCCAGGAAGCGGCGCCATCTGTGATACTGTCACAGGCAGAAGGTACCAACCCGGAACGGGAAGGGATGTCACCTCCCAGTGCCTTGTTATACCTGGTGATCCTTCAGAGGATCGTGAAGCTGGATTTCCTCCGTTACCCGTCTTCGGCGGCGCACAAGGGAATACAGCCGCACTGCCGGTCCCGAGCCGGTGTAGGTTACGGCAAGAACCAGCAGCGTCCAGCCTGAGTAGTTATAAATTAATGCCACCAGGAGAGCCAGGATGAGGATGGTAAGGTGTGACTTCCTTCCCAGCGTGAGACTTTTGAGGCTGCTGTATTTGAAAGTGCTGATCATCAGGAATGACAGCATGAAAACTATAGCCACCAGAATGGCGGCGCCGATCCTGCCGGGGGGCTGCTGAACGAAATGGATAATTGCCGCAATCGTTCCGCCGCCGGCTGGGATCGGCAGTCCCACGAAATGCTTCAGGTTCCCCGATTGAATGTTGAATCGCGCAAGGCGCATGGCACCACAGATGGCGAAGGTAAAAGCTGCAATCCAGCCGAGCCGGTGGTCCACGTTGGCGAGCGCCCAGAAAAATGCCAGAATGGAGGGAGCGATACCGAAGGAGATCACATCCGCCAGCGAATCCAGCTGCAGGCCGAAGTCCGTTGCTGAGTTTGTCAGCCGGGCGATCTTGCCGTCCAGGGCGTCGAGTATGATGGCAATCCCGATCGCCAGAGCGGCTTGATCATAATTCGCATGCATGGTCGAAATGATTGCATAGTAGCCGCAGAAAATATTGCCGACCGTGAAAATGCTGGGGAGGATAAACACGGTTCGCCCCAGGCGGCGCCTCGGTCGAGGAAAATCGTTTTCGGGAATCTGCGCTTGGTATGTCATCTACATGACCTCACCGATCACGGAACTGCCGCCCTTGACGCGGTCTCCCACCCTGGCCAGAACCCGGACCTCCCGGGGGAACAATACATCCACCCGGGATCCAAACCGAATCAGGCCGAACAGCTCCCCGCGCCGCAGCAGACACCCCGGCTGCTTCCAGCATACCACGCGCCGGGCGATCAAACCGGCAATTTGCTTGACAACCAGGCGATGATTCGGACCGCGGATGGTCAGGATATTCTGCTCATTGACTCGCGAAGCCTCCTCATCATACGCCACCTTGAACTTGCCCCGCTTGTATCTCAGCGATTCCAGCTCCCCGCCGATCGGCGCGCGGGTGACATGGACATCGAATATATTGAGGAAAATGCTGATGCTCTGACCGCCGGGCATCTCGCTTTCTCTCTCAGGAATCGGCATCACCCGGACGATCTTGCCATCGGCAGGCGAAACCACCAGATGCTCACCGGCAGGAATTTCACGGGCAGGATTTCGGAAGAAATAGATGACGAAGGCAGCCAAAAGCAGCAGCACCAGGACAGGCACAGCCAATCCGAAATAAAAGCACAACGCTGCCAAGGCGAAAATCGGGATGAGAAAGCGATACGCGTCCCTGATCATGGCTGGGTCTGATCACCGGCTTTGAGTATCTGCCCTCCGCCCGGTCCCGGACAGAAGCGCATCATGCGCGCGGAGGATGGGCTGGCTGGGTGTCCTCAAGACTAGGAACCGGTCTTCATATCCTTTCGATATTTCTGTACGATCGAATACATCTGATCCTTAAGCAACAGCTTTTTTTTCTTGAGGGTGATCTCCTGGATTCTTTCCTGCTCACTCAGGTGGTGGCGGCGATTCAACTGTTCCAGTTGCTCATCGTAGGACTGGTGTTCTGCAGCAAGCCGCTTGAACTCATCGTCTTTGGACAGCAGCTGTTGACGGAGTTCCGCCTCACCCATTGGGACGCTCATATCGGTTCTCCTCCTCTCCTCTATTCCGGAAGTTATCCGCTTTGCACAACGTTGTGCTGTTGCCATCCCCGCGGCATCGCAGGATTCGCCGATCCGCTACCAGTATCCGCTAGCGTGTGGCGGGATCGACCTGGGCCGCAGTATAACCCTCTCGCTCCCGGTGCCGCTCCAAGCCGAGTTCCACCAGGCGCCGGATCAGGGATGTGAGAGACATGCCGCCTGCCGCCCACAGTTTGGGGTACATGCTGATGGATGTAAAACCCGGCATAGTGTTGATCTCGTTTACCCAGATGGCCCCGGTCTTGCGATCAAGAAAAAAATCGACACGAGCCAACCCGGACCCGTCGATGGCCTCGAAGGCGCGGATAGCGAGGCGGCGCACCTCCTCGGCTTGTTCCTTGTCGATATCGGCAGGAATCTGAGTTCGGCTGGCGGCATTTTTATATTTTGCTTCGTAATCATAAAACTCGCACGCCGGCAGAATCTCGCCCACCTGCGAAGCTTCGGGGTGATCGTTGCCTAGAACCGCGCACTCCAGTTCACGTGCGTCGATTCCCTTTTCCAGGATGATCTTGCGATCGAACCGGGCGGAAGCAAGAACTGCTTTCTCAAACTCTCCGGCGTGATGAATTTTGAAAACGCCGACCGATGATCCGAGATTCGCCGGTTTGGAAAACATGGGATAGCCGAACTCCCCCTCAAGCGTACGACGTAAGCCGTCCATCCGCTGATCGAGGCCTCGCGAACTTTCGACACGAAATGGGACCACAGGCAATGAGGCCTGAACAAACAGGCGCTTCATTATGTCCTTGTCCATGCCGACCGCCGATGCCAGCACGCCGCATCCTACATAAGGGAGGCCCGCAATCTCCAGCAATCCTTGTATGGTTCCATCCTCGCCGTAGGGACCGTGCAAAAGGGGAAAGATGATCTCCGGATGCAATCCCGGATCTCCGCCGTCGGCGAACAGACCCGTGGAATGCAGAGGCTTGCTCCGTCCGGCGGCGCTTGCATAAAGCCTTACGCTTTGATGCAGAGCCGGCGGCAGCATGCCGCGTATTTCCGCCTGCGTCGCGATCCTGCCGTTCTTGGTGATGCCGATGGCGGTCACTTCAAACTCTGCGGGGTCCAGCGAACCGATCACCGAGGCCGCGGATGACAGAGAGACTTCGTGCTCTCCGGACATTCCCCCAAAAAGCACCCCCAGGCGAATCCTACGCTTCTCGTTTGCCATTCCCGTTGCCATTCGCACTCACTTCGCCCTGAGCATGCTGCTGGTATGCCTTGATGATCAGCCGGACCAAATGATGCCGGACGACATCACTCTCATTGAAATAGCAGAATGCGAGCCCCTCGACATCCCGCAGAATGTTTCTGGCTTCCACCAAGCCGGAATTGCGTGCCAGCGGCAGGTCAATCTGGGTGACATCCCCGGTGATCACTGCTTTTGAATGCAGCCCGATGCGGGTCAAAAACATCTTCATCTGCTCGGAGGTCGTGTTCTGGGCTTCGTCCAGGATAATAAAGGCATCATTCAGTGTTCTTCCCCGCATGAATGCCAGAGGAGCGATTTCTATGACTCCGGTCTCCATGTAACGCTGGATTTTTTCCGCCTCCATCAAAATGTACAGGGCGTCATACAGCGGCCGCAGGTAGGGATTAATTTTTGCTTCCAGATCTCCTGGAAGAAAGCCGAGCCTTTCGCCTGCTTCCACGGCCGGACGAGTCAAAATGATCCGGGACACACCCTTTTCCAGCAGATAGGTCAATGCCAGCGCCACAGCCAGAAAGGTCTTTCCGGTCCCGCCCGGGCCAATGCCGAACACGATGTCGTTCTGGCGAATTGCCTCGACATATCGGCGCTGGTTCAGACTCTTGGGCGTGACCTGCCGCTTCCCGGCCGCCAGGAGCTGCATTTTGGGGAAGAAATCGTGGAGCGAAAGCGCGGCGTCCTCGGCGATCTGTTTGAATGCCGATTTCAGGTCGCCGTTGGCGATATTGTGCCCTTTGTCCACCAGGCCCGAAAAATCGATCAGGATGCGCTCGAGAAGGTTGACGTTCTCCTCTTCGCCGTCAATAGCGAGGAATGAGTCCCGAGCCTGGATAGTTACGGCGAACAGGCTTTCCAAAAATCGGATGTTTTCATCGAGGGGCCCAAAAAGCAGCTGCAGACTGCGATCCGATAAAAGAACTTTTTTCATTTAAGGGCTGAATTAACCTCGCACGGGGTGTCGAATCTGCAGAAATGCACTTGGCCCCGCTTAACGGCCGGGGAATCCTCATCAGGGCTTATACTCATGTCTCTGGCTATCTTATGCCCGTGACGGGCTCAAGTCAATGTCAAAATACCATTTGACTTCTTTGCTAAGTCCTTGTATCATAAAGTTTTTTGCCGAACACCTCAATGAGGCTGAAGGAAACCACAGACCGCAAGGAGTAGCAGGAATGGCGAATCACGCGTCGGCGCTTAAAGCGCACCGCCAGAGCGTGCGGCGGAAGAACCGAAATCGAAGTAACCGCAGCGCTTTGCGAACGGCTCTGAAAATCTTCAACGAAAAGCTGAATAAGGGCAGGATCGAGGAGGTAACGAAGGCGCTCCCTCAGATCTATTCCGAAATCGATCATGCAATCCACAAGGGAGTGCTGAGCGCCAATGCCGCTGCGCGGAACAAATCGCGTCTTTCTAAGCACTTGAATGCCGCAGTGGCCTCGCAGAGCTCCAAGTAATACTCCGTACCAAACTTGCCTCAGCTAGAGCGAGCATATCAGGTGCTCGAGCACCATGCGCTCATCCGCGTTTGTGGATTTGAAGCTGCGATCGGCCCGCGCGAGACGCCTGTACATGGTTCGAGCAATCTCAGGATCTAATCCGCGAACCTGACGCAAGAACTCCATCAAGGCGAATTCAGGAAGCTGGATGAGGCGACCGATCTCTGCCGGAGGGCGTCCTTCCTTCAGAAGATCTTGCGCTATAAGGACTTGTCTGAAATGTCTGGCCATCATGGCCAGGATTCCCAGGGGTTCCTCTCCGGACTCAAGAAGATTGCCTAGCACATGGAGAGCTCCTTTGCCATCCCTCTTCCCCAAAGCCGCAGTAAGCTCAAAGATCCCGTGCAGCCGGCTGGCTTGAACCAGTTCATCAAGGGCCGCCTCCGGGATTGTCTTTTCTTGTCCGGCGTACAGGATCAGCTTTTCAACCTCATTGGCAAGCGAGATCATGTCCGAACCGGCCAGGTCTAAAAGCTTTTTGCAAGCTGCCGGTGAAATGCGCAGCCCGCGGCGCGCCAATAGAGCCTCCGTCCACCTTTCCAACGCGGCCCCTTTCATCTTCGTGCATTCGATGAGACAGGCGTATTCCGCAATGGATCGATAAAACCTGCTGCGCCGATCCAGTTCGTCGGCAACAAGCACCAGGACCGTCTTTTCCTGCGGCGTGCGCGCGTATTCCGTAAGGAGCGCCAGATCGGCTTCGGGCAACTTCGACACTTCCGTCACCAGCACGAGGCGGCGCGGCGACATCATTGGAAAAGTATTCGCCTGTTTGAGGATTTCTGCAGCGTCTTCACCCTGACCGCTGAATTCCGCAATGTTAAAAGCCCGTGCCTCGGGGAGAACGGCACTTTCCTTGAAAAGCGAAATCGCGCGGCGTATCAAATATGCTTCCGGGCCGAAGAGCAGGTAGACCGGCCGGAACCGGCCCTGGCCGGCTTCGGATTCAAACTTTTCAAAAGTCAGGATAGCCAATGGATTAGCGAGTGAGGATCGTGCTGGCAAGGCTGGCCGCAAATCCCTGGGCCATGCGGTCGACGGCAGCATTCTCCTCAGAGAAGAATTCAGTCACTTTGCTATTTAAAACGTATTGTCCACGATATATGAAATCAGGATTTTCCCAGATTATGGAGCCGTCCTTGACGCGCACGAGCCGCACGGCTATCTGGACCGTTACGAGGAATGCCGTAGCAAAAGCATCCGATCCGAATGAAACCGGGCTGGCATTCAAATAGCGGATCTCTCCCTGCAGCACGGCTTCGGCCCCACTCTCATTGGAGCCTACAGGGATATTGGTGCGCAGGGTGAATTCCTTCAAGACGGCCGCTGTAAAACGCTGTTCAACCTTGAACTGGCGCGTTTGATTTTTGAAAGTGGGGATCGCGAGCGATTGAATGCCACCCGGCAACTTCTTGGCAGAACCGACAATGCGATAGCCGCAAGCAGAAAAGAACAGCAACAGGATCAGGCTACACAGGAAACCACCGGCTCTTTGTCCCGGAAATGGTTGCCGAAGTTGAGAGAAAACCCTGCTGGAGCTTTTCAATCGGATTAATCCTTGATATTCACACGAATCATAAGAGATGCCGGCCTTGCTTGGCAAGCTCCGCGGCAGGTCGCGGATGCGATGTCATCCGGATAACGTGCATTCAGAGTCGGGCCATCTCGATTCTTCTTTGTGCCTGATATTTGCCCTTGCGGTCGGCATAGGATGTCCGGCATTGATTCTCCGCCTTCAGGAATAGGACCTGCGCGATTCCCTCTCCCGAGAATACTCGAACGGGAATGGGCGCACAATTGACAAGCGCCACGGTGACGAATCCTTCCCACTGCGGTTCGAATGGCGTCACATTAACGATAACGCCGCAACGCGCATAAGTGGATTTCCCCTGGCAGATCACCAAAATGTCACGGGGAATCCGGAAGTACTCCAGGGATCGCCCGAGCACATAGGAGTTTGGCGGGATCCAGCATGATGAGCCCACGTAATCGTGCCAGGTCACCTGGTTCATCTTCTTGGGATCCCATCGCTTAGCGGCAACGAAATCCGGGATCCTATACTGATGGGATAGCCGAAAATCATAGCCGTACGAACTGACGCCATAGGAAATCTTACCGCTGCGCTTCCGATTCCCTGCAAACGGTTTGATCATGCCCTGCTTGCGAGCCATCTGCGAGATCCAATGATCCGGCATCACCCCCATAGCGTATCCTCCGCAGTAAAACAAGGCGGGAGTCTAACATCAGGCCCCGGTCGTGTAAAGCGCCATAATAGAATTGCCTTGACAGCATTTGCGGCCACAAATAATATCTTTGCACCAACTTATGGAGGATCAGCGTGATAAAACAGGACATCGTGAACCGTGTCGCCGACCAGTTAAACATCACAAAGGTTAAAGCGGAAATTGCGGTGGAATCTGTCTTCAACTCGCTCAAGAATGCGCTGCAGCGCGGGGAGAGGATCGAGTTGCGCGGTTTCGGAGTCTTCATCGTAAAGCCGCGTAAGAGCGGTGTTGGCCGCAATCCCCGAACGGGTGAAGAAGTAGCTATTCCTCCCGGAAAAACAATTCGCTTCAAACCGGGGAAAGAAATCCGCGCGGATAAGATTTACTGACACACGCATTTTCAGGAGACGCTGCAAGCATCCCCCCCTGCCCAGCGAGCATTAAGAAAAAGGTACGGATTTTTGTGAGTAGCGATGCACCCCCCGATCCGACTGCACAATCTCCTGAGTCCTGGCTTCCGGGGACAGCCGCGCTGGAAGATCTGAGAGACCTGCCCGCCTCGCCCGCCTGGCGGGAGTGGGTAGTTCCGGCGATCCTGTTTTTAGCAACTCTTCTCAGCACAACGCATGCCGGTCTGTTCTACAATTATGGCTATCTGGGTTTTCTGCGCTTGTGGAGGGCGATCGCAGCACACCCAACGCTTCTATTACAGGGCACATCGTTCTCGTTCACTCTCATGGCTATTCTGCTGGCCCATGAGATGGGCCATTATCTCGCCTGCAGGTATTACAGCATTCGCTGTACTCCTCCCTTTTTCATCCCGTTTCCGATATCGTTTTTGGTAGGGACTCTCGGCGCGTTCATCAGGATCAAATCCCATTTTCAACACAAGCGTGCCCTTTTCGATGTGGGAATCGCAGGACCGCTTGCGGGTTTTGCCTTTGCTGTCCCTGCGCTTGTCATCGGCATCAGTCACTCAACGTTGGTGCTCAAAGGCAGCACTCGCGGCGACATTTTTTTTGGTGAGCCTCTGTTATTCCGCTGGTTGGGTGCCCTGCTGCTGGATTACTCCCCGGAAACGCACGACATGATTGCGCACCCGATTGCCATGGCGGCTTGGTTCGGATTGCTGGTCACCAGCCTGAATCTATTTCCGATCTGGCAGCTCGACGGGGGGCACATTGCCTATGCGCTGTTGGGGCGGGAGCTCCAGAAGAAGGTCTCTCTTGCTGCGGTTTTTGCTCTCATACTGATCAGCTTCGCGGGCTGGCCGAATCTCTCGCTCATGTACACTTTGTTCGCGACCTTGCTCATACTCGTTGGCATGCGCTCCCGCTTTTACCATCCCCCGACGGTGCGCGATGACGAACAAGTCGGACCAGGGCGCGTCGCTCTGGGGATTGTCATCTTTCTGATCCTGGTTGTATCCTTCACTCCGGTCCCGATCTACGTGATGTAGAAAGAATCTCCACGCTATTCCGTTTGACAGCCAGGGGAGCTTTAGTAATAATTTCGCTTCGATCTTACGGCAGGTTTCACCATGGCGAGAGTGGGTGGTTAGCTCAGCTGGAAGAGCGCCGCGTTCGCAATGCGGAGGCCGGGGGTTCGATCCCCCCACCATCCACCAGATTCCTCTCCTTCCGCTTTTTGCAGTCCTGCACTCCCGGATTTGACGCCCTTACCGAGAAAGAACGGGGCGCCGCAAGACAAAAACTGCATAAACTTCGGAAGCGAGGGATTTGCCGGCACTGCTTCGGGCAGGTGCAAATTGCCATTGGCTGACTGCTGATACGCACGAGCCGGTAAGGTCGCCTAACCCATGCACAACCTTCACCTTCGATATGCTGCCGGTTTCGCTCAGATCGAGCCGCAATACGACACCGCCCTCCCCTAGGGAATTAGGCGGATATGCCGGTTCAACCACCATCCTGGGAAAGGCCACCCCCGACGGGATTGATGTGGGCTCAAGCCGTCGCTTCGCGGAGGAGCCGACTGCAAAAAGCTGCGGTGAACGAAAACTCACAACGGCGAGGAACTTGCCGCTTTCAGCACCCCGGAAGCGCCAGCCGGGAAGAGCGGCCCGCACAGGTTCGACGAACGATGCATCCCCTTGCAGGATATCGACGCTGCGTACGCTGCCGGCCGCCACATGCATGACCGCGACAACCGTTCCGCCGGTAACGGCATTCGGAGGGTAAGCCGGGGAGATGACCACGACAGCTTCTGACCAGGCCCACAAGAGGAATGCCAGAATCGATTGCATATCGCAAAGACCACCACTGAAAGAAGAATCGCGATCCGCAAGCCGACAGCCGGACTTATTCCGCCGGCAGCTCCCTTTCCGGGCTGACAGAGCCCTGGAAGATGTCGGACCTTGCTATCAGAATATGCCTGCTTTGCCGCTAGTTCAAGGCATCCCTGAATATTCGATCCCGCAGGCGAACGATGTTATTTGAGGATTATGGCTGACGGCAGGGCGTTAGGCGCTTTGCTTACCATCCCGTCCGGCCAAAACGGTAGCGGCGTCGGCCATGGCGGTTATCCTCCGAGGTCACTCCGCGCCTTTATTATGATGGCATCCAGGCCCGCCGTGCTGCCCCGATTCACGCCCTTGTAGATGTACTCGAGATATTGCCGGGCCTTCTCCGATACCGGGCACTTGAGGATATAGCACTTTGCCAGAGCATTCATCGCCTCGGTATTCTTCTTCAGTTCCTTCAGGGCCGATCCCAGGAGATAGTAAGTTTCGCCCACCCTGGGACGCAATTTGATAAAGCGCTCTGCTTGAGCCACGACCGCATCCCATTTGGCCTGTTTGGACAGGTCCTGAACGAACAGAATGTAATCGCTTTGCACATTACCCAGTAATTTTGACTTGGGCCGTTCCTGCAGGAACTGCAGCAGCTGGTCGGCGCGCTTCAGTGGTTCCTTGACCGCTGCGATCTTCTGGTAGACGTCGTAGTCTTCCCGATACTGCTTCTGCTCCGGGGTTTCGTCCTCCTGTGCCCACGCGGGGGCGGTACCGAACCAAAGAACGAATCCCAACCAAGGAAGCATCCTTTTTCGAATTCGCATGAGTCATCTCCTTGATCGCTATTTACAAATGAGTAGCGACATGTTACATAATGCCGCACCAAAGGGCGCCTAGCTCAGCTGGTAGAGCACTGCGATCACACCGCAGGGGTCACAGGTTCGAGTCCTGTGGCGCCCACCATTTTGCTGATTTCGCAGGTTCCCCGCCTCATCTTGCTTCTGCGGCATCACGCCAGGATCAGGATGCTGTCATGCGCGCATTGATCCTGCGGATCGCCTGGGCGGCAAAGGCGGCGATCTGACCGCGCTGATCCTTTGCCAGTTCCTGCAAGACCGGGATGGCCCGCTCGTCGCCGCGCAGGCCCAGGATTTCGGCCAGAGCTTCCCGTACGTTGGCATCCCGGTTTTTCGCCTGCGCATAGAGATCGGGCATATCGCCGGGCTTTAGTTCCAGCAGATACAGGCGTGCTTCGGCATTGGTCTTGCTGCTGCCGAGACGGTTCACCAATTCGTCAAGAAATTCCTTGCGTCCCATACGGTACAGCGCATAAGTCTGCGCGGTCTTGATTCTCGCGACTTTCTCATGCAACCAGTCCCGTGAGATCTCGGCTGCCAATGATGGATCTGCCAGGCGAGCCAGCCCCTCGACCGCGTGCAACCGCAAGGCATCCTCCGGATTCTGCTTCTCCTTCAAGAAGAGCGGCTGAGTCGTGGGGTCCGCGATGAAGGCCAAGGCATCGAGCAGTGCTACACGGTAAGGCTTATCCACAAGCTTTGCCGGCAGCGTCCCTTCTTTCTCAAACAGGCGCTGGAATTCCGGCACCGCTTCGCGATGCCGGAATCTGCCGATCGCATAAATCGCCTGATTGCGCACTTTGCTGTCGTTGTAATTGAGGTAACTCATCAGCTCACCGGCTGCGGACACATCGCCGATCTTGACCAGGGCGCGGATGACTTCAAATCGCACAGGATTGGTCTGGTTCTGCCGCAGAGTTTCCAGCAGAGCCGGCACGGCGGCTTGCCCCTTCAGGATGCCCAATCCTCGCGCCGCCTTGAGGCGGATACCATCATCTACATCCTGGAGTCGCTCGCGCAGAGCCGCGATGGCCCCCTCGTCGACTCTGATCCCGGGTTCCACAACCACATCTGCCCATTCGTCAGACCATGGATTAAAAAAGACCGCCACCTTGTTCAAGGTGACCATCAGCCCGCTCTCCTGCGGCAGATACAGGTTGATCATCCCGATGATGCTGCGATCCCGGATATCTTTCTCCCGGTCCGCGCTCAACAGATTGAATGCCGGAAGGGAGCGCACATCCCTCATCTTGTCCAGAGCGATGACGATCTCCCTTCGCACGACGGCATCGGAATCAGAAGCGGCCGCCACGAGATCAGGTGTAGCCGTTTGCACCTTGTTGTCTCCCAGCAGCTTTGCAGCCTCTTTGCGACGCACGGGGTCAGGATTTTTCAAATCGTAGATCAGGCTTTCAATGGGCACCTGGCGTGTGCTTTTGGCAGTCTGGGCATGAGCTGTTATCGACAGGCAAAGTGCGACGACAACTGCGGCCAACCTGCGGCACAGGGGCGCGGCCTGGTTTAATAACTCTTTCATGGGAATCTCCGGGAAGCAATTGGCATAATACCCGTTGTTGATCTGGACTGCAGCCGATGAATGGCCGAATCACCGCAACTATGATGCAGGGCCGTGGCGCGATTACCAACCCGTCGCAAGATCCGCCCGCCGGGCCGGATTATTTGTTAGGGCGCCACAGTCCGCCGACAGATGAATCCCGGTCCACGTCCAGATAGCTGTTGACGCCCAGAGGATGAACTTCGCGGCAATGACGGCACAGCATCACCCCGTTCTGGAAGAGTCCGCTGCTCAGGGTTTCCCTCCCGGATGTACGAATGCCGCTGTCCGTCAGGTGCCCTGTCAAAGGGCATCGGACCATTATCTTGTATGCTGATGCCATTATGCTGCTCCTGCACGATTTGGGCGCGTAAGCACGGGCGCACAGAGATCCTTCGGCAAAACCAGGAGTGTTTCCGCGGCAGGCGTGATTCTACCAGATGTAGCCTGCAGGGGGCACTGAAAAGAGGAGAGATAGCCGTGGCGGTCCGGCTCTCCGTTTCCGGCGGCAGCATCAACCATGTTTGAGGATTGTCGAGTGACCTTGAAGAAATTGCTCCGGCTGGAGCGGGAGACGGGGATCGAACCCGCGACGTCCAGCTTGGGAAGCTGGCATTCTACCGCTGAATTACTCCCGCTCAGTTAACTATCTAGTACTATTATATTTATCAGCTTTCAGCGGCGTCTGAACAACAACTGTACAACAAAACTTTGGCCTGATTTGCATGGTTGCCTCGGTCTTTGTTGCTCAGTTGTCTCATGGCGATTTAGGGTAACTTGCTTTGATGATTTTTGCAATAGCCGGATCGAGCCCCAGTCCCCCTGCATTTCATTGCAACGCCCCTTATCCCTCTCCCGCGGATCAATGCGGTTAGAACATCTGGGTGCGCCAGAGGTCGTGGATATGGATCACGCCGCACACATGGTTCCCATCATCGACGACGACCAGGCTGGTGATCTTTAACTCTTCCATCCTTGCCAGCGCCGCGGTAGCTGCCTGCTGGGCGGAGATCGTCTTGGGCGTTCTGGTCATGCAATCGCCGGCCTTCATCTGGAGCGGGTTGGACTCCCGCTCCAACAATCGGCGCAGATCACCGTCTGATATGACCCCCGCCAAGGTTCCCCCGGCGTTTACCACCGCGGTCATTCCCAGCTTTTTGCGGGACATCTCGTAAATGACTTCGCGCATCGGTGTCGGCTCAGAGACCAGGGGAATCGAATCGCCGCGGTGCATCAGATCTTCCACGCGCAGCAATTTCTTCCCGATGCTGCCGGCCGGGTGGAAGTGAGCATAATCTTCGAGCCGGAATCCTCTGCGCTCCATCAAAGCGATGGCCAGCGCGTCACCCATTGCGAGAGCGGCTGCAGTGCTGGATGTCGGCGCGAGCCCGAACGGACATGCTTCCTCGGCCACGCTCACATCCAGGTTGACATCCGCCAGGCGCGCCAGGCTGGAATCAGGATTGCCGGACATGGCAATGAGGGGTAATCCGAGCCGTTTGATGACATTGATGATCTGCAGTATCTCGGCGGTTTCACCGCTCTTCGAAACCGCCAGCACAACATCGCGCGGCCCCAGCTGACCAACATCGCCGTGCAAAGCTTCCGCAGCGTGCAGGAAGATTGCCGGCGAGCCGGTGCTGCTCAGAGTGGCCGCGATCTTCTTGCAGATGATGCCGGATTTCCCCATGCCGGTGACAGCGATTTTCCCGGTGCACGCGGCCGCAATCTCGACGGCGCGCAGGAATGAGCTCCCAAGGCGATCCGCCAGCGCAAGGATCGCTTCTGCCTCCAGCGTAAGCACGCGAATGGCTGTTGCGAGCGCCGCATCCAGGTTTGGGCTCATGATTTCCTCCGCGCCGCAGCGTGGATTGCCAGCAATTCCTGAATAAGCCGCGGGAAAATGCGCAGAGGGAGCGCATTGGGACCATCCGACAATGCCTTGGCGGGATGATCGTGCACTTCGAAAAAGAAACCGTCCACCCCGATCGCGGCGGCGGCGCGCGCTAGGTGGGGAATGAACTCCGCCTGGCCCCCTGACCGGTCCCCTGCTCCCCCGGGCATCTGCACGCTGTGGGTGACGTCGAATACGACCGGTTGCCCGAAGGAACGCATGATGACCAGAGAGCGAAAATCGACCACGAGAGCGTTGTAGCCGAAGAAGGTGCCGCGCTCCGTCAGCAGGATGTTGCGATTCCCTGTTCGCAGCGCCTTTTCGAGCACCTTGCGCATTTCCATGGGAGACAGGAATTGCCCCTTCTTGAGGTTTACCGGGCGGCCGCTCCGGGCCGCAGCCAGGATCAGGTCTGTTTGCCTGCACAGAAAGGCCGGAATCTGCAAAATGTCCAGGACTTCGGCGGCGGCCTCGACCTGCCCGGCTTCGTGCACATCGCTCAAGATCGGCAGCCCGCTCAGGTCGCGTGCTTTCTCGAGGATCCGCAGTCCCTCCCGCAGCCCGGGGCCACGGTAGGAATCCACAGAGGTGCGGTTGGCCTTGTCGAAGGAGGCTTTGAAAATCAGATCGATACCCGCGCGGGATGCCATGGCAGCCAGACGCTCCGCCATTTTGAGGCAATGCCGCTCACTCTCGATCACGCAGGGTCCGGCAATGAAGAAGGGCCGTGAAACGCCGCCGAGCCTCAGACTTCCAACCCTGACAGATTTCATATCGCTTCGCGGGCGGGGGAACCTACCTCTGCTGCTCCCGGGCTTCCAGATCGCGGTCCAGCGGCCTGGCCGCATCGCGTTCGTTCCTGAAATGCGAAGCGGCACCGATGAAGCCGACAAACAGCGGATGCGGCAGCAAGGGCTTGGATTTAAACTCGGGATGGAACTGGCAGCCCAGGAACCAGGGATGATCCGGGAGTTCCATGATTTCCACAAAATTGCGATCCGGCGAATTACCCGAGAACTTCATGCCATAGCTCGAAAGGATCGCGTCGTACTCTCGATTGAACTCGTAGCGGTGGCGGTGGCGCTCGGAGATCTCCTTCCTGCCGTAAAGGCGGAAGGCGAGGGAGTCTTCGTCCAGGACGCAGGGGAACGCGCCCAGCCGCATGTTGCCTCCCATGATGTCCGTTCCTAAAAGCTCCCGCAACATATAGAAGACCCGGTGCGGAGCGCTCGGGTCAAATTCCGAACTGTCGGCCTGAAGGCCGCAGACATTGCGCGCGAACTCGATAACGCCGCATTCCATGCCGAGACAGATGCCGAAAAAGGGAACCTTGCGTGTGCGGGCAAACCGGATGGCGCGCAGCATCCCCTCGATGCCGCGCTTGCCGAACCCGCCGGGCACCAGGATGCCGTCATAGCCGCCGAGCTGCTCGTCCAGGGTCTCCTCCAGCAGCCCCTCCGATTCTATCCACTTGACCCGCATCTGCACGCGATTGGCAAGCCCGCCATGATACAGCGCTTCATTCAGGCTCTTGTAGGAGTCCTCGTATTCCACATACTTGCCCACGATGCCAATGCGCACCACGCCTTGAGGGTGGTGATCGCGATGCAGGAGCTCAATCCACGGGCTCAGGTCCGGATCGCGCATCGGCAGATTCAGGTAACGCACGATGGCACTGTCAAGCCCTTCGCTGTGCAGCACGACCGGCACCTCATAGATATTCTTCACGTCGAGTGCGGTGATGACCTCTTTCTCGGACACATTGCAGAAGAGTGCGATTTTGGCCTTGATATCCCGTGTCAACAGGCGGTCTGTCCGGCAGAGCAGAATGTCAGGCTGAATCCCGATCTCTCGCAGTTCCTTGACGCTGTGCTGTGTGGGCTTCGTTTTCAGTTCACCGGAAGTGGCAATATAGGGCACCAGCGTGAGGTGTATGAAAATCGAGTTTTCGCGCCCGACCTCATTGCGCAGCTGGCGGATGGACTCGAGGAACGGCAGGCTTTCGATGTCGCCCACGGTGCCGCCGATTTCGATGATAGCCACATCCACATCCTGAGCGACGCGCCGGATCGTGCTCTTGATTTCGTTGGTGATGTGGGGAATCACCTGGACGGTCTTGCCGAGGAACTCTCCTTTGCGTTCCTTCTCGATTACGTTCAGGTAAATCCGCCCCGTGGTGGAGTTGTTTTCCCGGGTCAGGCGCACGCTGGTGAAGCGCTCGTAGTGTCCCAGGTCGAGATCGGTTTCCGCTCCGTCGTCGGTGACATAGACTTCGCCGTGCTGGAACGGGCTCATGGTGCCGGGATCCACATTGATGTAGGGGTCCAGCTTGAGGAAATTGATTTTATAACCGCGTGCCTCCAGAAGGGCGCCGATGGAGGCGCTGGCCAGCCCCTTCCCCAGGGAGGAAAGCACTCCTCCGGTCACAAATATGAATTTCATTGATTATGTTCCCGCATGATCGTATCTCGGGCTTTCCGGAACTAACGGGGGAAGAGTATCAGCCTGCTGCAGCGGAGGCAAGCCATAAAGCTTGCGTTAGGGCGCTCGGCAGGAAGAGCGTGGCAGAAACGGAAAAAACGGAAAAAGCCCGGGTTCTCCCCGCGTGGACCGCAGGGTGCTGCCGGGCGGCACAGGCGCCCGGCAGCACGTGCGTGGCTCAGAAGTTGATCACTTCGATCTCGCGTTCGCGCACAGCCCGCACATAGTCTTCCGCCGGCTGCGGGTATCGATACAGCTTCCCCTCGAAATTTCTCAGCACGATTTCCCTCTCGTCGAATCCCACCACATATTCGGGCATCAAGGGAATCTTGCCGCCGCCGCCCGGAGCATCAATGACGAACTGGGGCACCGCGAAGCCGGTGGTGTAGCCGCGCAAAGCCTGCGTGATCTGGAGGCCTGATTCCACGCGCGTCCGGAAATGGTTGGTCCCGCGGGTGAGATCGGTCTGGTAGAGATAATAGGGGCGCACGCGCATCATAACCAACTTGTGCATCAGCTCCTTAATCGTCTCCGGATCGTCATTCACACCCCTCAGCAGCACCGTCTGACAGCCGACCGGGATACCCGCGTTTGCCAGGCGCTCGCAGGCGGCTTTGGCCTGGGGGGTAACCTCGCGCGGATGATTGAAGTGGGTGTTGACGTAGATGGGGTGATACTTCTTCAGCATGTCGCACAGACTGTCGGTAATTCGGCTGGGAAGGACACATGGGAATCGGGTCCCGATACGGATGATCTCGATGTGGGGAATGGCACGCAGCCGGGAGATGATGTTCTCCAGCTTCTCATCATTGACCATCAGCGGATCGCCGCCCGAAAGCAGGACGTCCCGAATTTCCGAATGGGCACGGATGTATTCAATCCCGGTTGCGATGGTCCGCTCCGTGATATCGCTGGTGCGCCCCACCAGCCGTTTGCGTGTGCAGAACCGGCAGTACATCGGGCAGCGGTCGGTGATGAGCAGAAGCACACGATCGGGATAGCGATGCGTGAGTCGTGTTACCGGGCTGTCCTCGTCCTCGTGCAGCGGGTCTTCGGGAGCATCCAGGTCTTCGAGTTCCTGGATCGAGGGTACCGACTGCATCCAAATGGGATCGCCCTTTTCACGAATCAGGTTATAGTAGTAGCGAGGTATCCTCATCGGGTAGACGTCACGAACCTCGTCGATTTCATCCGCATCAGCATCGAAATCCGCGCCGAGAGTCTCTCCCTTGGTGACGCTGTTTCGCAGATCAAGCATCCACTGTTCCATTGAACCATTC